>CBFDBV010000581.1:0-2776 GCA_965603135.1 uncultured bacterium | reverse complement strand
CCGCAGTAGTAGTTGTCGTCTCCCCCTCGGTCAACCAGCGCGCCGAAGCCGCGTGGGCCACCGGCGCCCTGGGCCAGCCAGCGCGCCGAGTACCGGTCGTCGCGCCCCTCATCGCGCAGGATCCCGGCCCCGAAGTAAGCCGCGCCGGACGTGAACTGTCCGCCCTCGTAGAGGTCCTCGCCTCCGCGATCCCACAGCAGTCCGACGCCGAAGAGCCCGGCTGCGATGGAGAGGTCGTTCGCCCGGTAGCAATCCATCCCGCCCAGGTCCACGAGAATCCCCACGCCTCGCAGCCCCACCCCGAAGGCCCCGTCGTCCACGCACTCATAGCGGTCGCACCCGCTCACATCCACGCACACGCTGATGCCCGACTTGCCGAACGCGATGGGGCAGAGGTAGGTATCATCTCCGCCCAGGTCCACGATGACCGCGGCGCTGCGGCGGACCTCGTCGGCACCGGTCCCGTTCACGACGAGCTTGCCGGCGGGGGTGTCCACCTCGCAGTGCAGGTCCTGGAGGGCCCAGAAGTCCTCCGCAGCGAGGCCGGCCCGCCACGCGATGATACGTTCGCAGAACGAATCAACCCCGCTTGCAGCGACCGCCCCGGCTGCCAGCAGCTTGCCCAGGTCAACCTTGCGCGCGGCCGCCATCAACGCGGGAGCGGCCGCCTCGACGTTCTCCTCCCCGCGCACCTTCTCGACGAAGAAGCGCCAGCCCGCGTCCAGCCGCTTGCTGTCTTGAGCCGAGAGACCTGCGAAGGCCTGCACCCGAAGCTGCTCTGCGGCCCTGAGCGCGGCTACCAGGCGTGCGAGGTCGCGATGGAGCGGCTGCGGGACCCCCTCAAGCTTGCCGAGCCCGGGGGCGCCGCCGCTTGTAGCCTCTGCCACCTCGACGCCGAGCCCTCGGCTGGCCGCGGCGAGCATCGCTGCCAGGCCGTCGGCGTTCGCCAGCGCCGCTGCCGTGGCGTGCACGTAGGCGGGCATACCCAACGGCTGCGCCATCAGCTCATCAACGATGTCCAGGCGGAAGGCGTCGCGCTCGCGCACGCTCGTGTCCACCGCCAGGCTCGCGCGCGTGGCCCCGATCTTGAGCAGGGCGTCGTCGAGGATGTCGGCGGCGCAGGGCACACCGCCGGCGGCGATCAGAATACACAGGGCCAGGCGGGGTGAGAACATAAGCCTCCCCTCCCGGGGGCTGCGGTGCAATGCTTTGGCGACCGGGGGACTGTCCCCCTCTTTCGGTGCGTCTGACAGCGATGCGCGTCAGCCTCTGCTGCCGGCGCCCTGGAGCCCCTGGCTGACCTTCGAGATCGCGGCAGCGATGTCCCTTATGTCCTCTTCGCTCAGGAACTGCGTCGGGCACATCGGCATAACCATGCGGTCGAGCACGCGCTGGGTGATGGGACAGGTGTTCTCGTCGTAGGTGATGCCGGGCCGCGCGTCGGGATGGTCGAAGGGGAAGCGCGAGTCGCCGAAGAGCCGCTGATTGCGGATGGCATCGTGGCAGAGCATGATCGGCTTGCCGATGTAGTGCGCGCCGCAGGAGACGCCCTCGGCCACGAGTGCCTTCGCGAACTCAGTCGGCTCGAAGGGCGCGTCGTCCAACACGCGCATGCCGTACACCCAGTAAGTGTGCTTGCAGTCGTCGAGCAGCCTCTGCGGGACGACGTGCGGATTGTCGGCGAGCAAATCGCTCAGCAGGTCGCCGCGCGCCCGCCGCAGGGTGATGATGTCCTTGAGCTTGCGCGTCTGCGCCAGCGCGACCGCGCCGCTCAGTTCGTTCATCCGGTAGTTCGGCCCGAAGACCTCGTAGCGCCGCGGCCCGTAGTCCGCGCGGTGCCAGCCCTTGTCCATGAAGAGCTTGCCGCGCAGCGCGTAGTCCTCATCATTCGTGATGGTGATCCCGCCGTCGCCGCAGGTTATGTGCTTGGACTGCTGCAAGCTGAAGCAGCCGATGTCGCCGATGAGGCCGACAAACTGCCCTTTGTACTCGCTCATATGCGCCTGCGAGCAGTCCTCGATGACGATCAGGTCGTGCCGACGCGCTACCTCCATGATTGCGTCCATGTCGGAGGGGTTGCCGAACAGATGGATCACCATGATGGCCTTCGTCTTCTCGGTGATCTTGCGCTCGATGTCCTCGGGGTCCATGTTGAACGTGTCGGGCTGGACCTCACAGAAGATGGGGATCGCGGTCTGACACAGGATGGGCACGATGCTGCCTATGTCGGTGATGGGGCCGACGATGATCTCATCCCCGGGCGAGGGGTTCACGATCCCCACGCCGATATGCAGGCTGGAGGTGCCCGAAGTGCTGGCGACCGCGTACTTGACGCCGTAGACCTCGGCGAACTCCTCCTCGAACTGCTTGACCTTGGTTCCGCCGCCGAAGCGGCCCATCATACCCGAGTCAATAACATCAACCAGCTCTTTCAGCTCCTCCTTGCCGACCTTATTGCCGGGCGGGAAGGGCCTGGTGCGGACGGGCGTGCCGCCCTCGATTGCCAACTGCTCATCTGACACAGGGAACCCCTCCTTGCGTTTGCAGACTGAGGATGCTACCGGTCGAGCGCCGCCGCGGCCTCAGGGTCGCGTGCGTCCTGGGGCTCGACCGCGTGAGTTGGCCCCGTTCCTTCCCTACGAAGACGGCGCTCTCCTTCAGACCTCTAGTTGAGTGCCATCGTGCGCGATGATGAACGGGAAGGGTAAACCCCTCCAGCCGAGGGCGTGCTGGGAGAGCGAGTCCTCGAAGGAGCGGGAGCTGGCAAAGGGGGCGG
>CBFDBV010000580.1:0-2791 GCA_965603135.1 uncultured bacterium | reverse complement strand
TGACGGAGGAGTTACAGCAGGCGGAGGTGGCGAAGATTTACGCGGACATAGGCGCCTGGACGCCCGACGAGATCCGCGCCAAGCAGGGCATGCAGCCGCTCGACGACGCACCACAAGGCGAGCGATAAGATGGACGATGTGACCTGTGGACGTGTCCCTTGACCTTTCGGTCTTCGTTCGCGTAGACTATCAGGCAAGCTCGACACGCACTGCGAAGCTTGCAGGCTGAGAGTGGGCAGGCTCCTGAAACCCATTCGTCTGTCGCTACATGCACGTGAGCGGGCCCGATGCCGGGGAGCCACCGAGGACGAGATTCGCGAGACGATTCGTGCTGCGCCGTGGGCATCTGCAGCGCGGGGGCGGCTACAATGCGAGAGGGACTTTGCCTACAACGCGGAGTGGAATGCGGTCTTCTATCGCACCAAGCGCGTTAGTCCCGTCTTCGTCGAAGAGCACGCGGAGATCGTCGTAGTGACAGTCTACACGTACTACTTCGACCAGGAGCAACCGCCATGAGAATCACCTATGATCGAGAAGTTGACGCCCTGTACATCTCCTTCGCGGAGACCACGGTCACGACCAAGGAGCTTGGTGAGGGGATCGCGGTTGACTATGACGCCGAGGGGCGCCTCGCTGGCATCGAAATCCTGGACGCCATCAAACGCCTGGGAAAAGAGGACGCCTTCCGCCAGGTGATTCTGGAGGACATAGGACTGCACACCTCGTCTTAGGCGCCCGCGCATCGCCCACGTGCGGGGGACGCAACTGGCCAATAGGAGAGAATACCCGTAAGCCGCCTGCCGACCTGGCAGGCGGCTTGCATTTGCCGGGCCTGCGCTGCGAACCTGCCCAGGCTCCCCAGACAGCGGCGCAGATGAAGGAAGGTGAGATGATGCTTCAGACTGCTGAGGCGACAGGCAGCTTCTCAGTGATGATGCCGCTGACCAAGGTGTGGCGCGATGAGAACGGAGAGATGTGGTTCGAAGGCGTGGCCTCATCCACTCGCCTGGATAAGCAGCAGGAGCGAATGACACACAAAGCGATCGAGGCAATGACCCAGCAGACCGGCGTGCAACTCCTGCCCTCGCACGGGGCCGGCCCTCTGGACGAGCTGGGCGTGGCGGAGGAATGTTGGGCCGACAATGACCGCTTCCGCGTCGCGGGCAGGCTGGATAAGGACAACCCGGCAGCGCACCGATTGTTCGACACGGTGCTGGCCGGCAGACATTTCGGCCTGAGCGTGGGCGGGCGGGTAACGAAGGCCTTCTGGCGCTATGACCAGGAGGCCGGCAGACCCATCCGGCACATTGACGCCGTCGCGCTGGACCACGTGGCCCTGTGCCGGCCCGAGCGGGCCGCCAACCCGGACACCTATCTGTCCGTGCTTGCCAAGGCCGCTGAGCCGATCACCGAGGACGTGGCGCCCGCGGATGGCGCCTCGCCCCAGGAGGCGGAGACAGACGTGTTGGCTAAAATCGGGCGCGCGGCCGTGCAGGCTGCCAGGGCGCTGTGGCCCTTCAGCAAGACCGCTCAGGACGAAGGCATCGCCGTGCCCGAAACCACAGAGATAACCGAGGAACTCTCCAAGGTCACAGAGCTAAGAAAGCAGCTAGAGGAGATGTTGGACGACGTCGGCGAGGCGCTTGCCGAGCTGAACGATGAGCCTGGGGCCACCGCCGCCGAGGGCGGCGACGGCCCACAGGAACAGGAAGGCGACCAGCCGGCGATCGAACACGGCCAACCTCAATCGCTGCCCGGACAGGAGACGCACGCCAGCGACGGCAGCGATTACTGGAAAGGAGTGCTGTGAAGTGGGGCAGGAAGAGATGCTTCAGAAGGCAGTTGACACCAGCGATCTGGCGGGCGGCGGGCTGCTTGGCACCGCCCAGGCAGACCGCTTCATTGACCTCTCGCTCGACCAGTCGGTGATGCTCAAGGACGCGCGCGTGGTGCGCATGCGCAGCGCGGTGATGGAGCTGGACAAGATCGGCACCAGCGGCCGCGTCAGCCAGCTCAAGACCGAGGGCGTAGCCCCCGGAGACCTGAGCGAGCCGGCGTTCTCGAAGGTCACTCTGACGGCGGTGGACATCATCACCCCGTTCGAGATCACGATGGAGGCGCTCGAAGACAGCATCGAGCGGGGCGAGCTGGAGGAGACCGTCATCAGCGTGATGGCCCGACAGGCCGCCACCGACCTCGAGGAGCTGGCGATCCAGGGCGATACCGACTCCACCGACGACTTCCTCAAGGGTCTGGACGGCTGGCGCGTGCTGGCCGACGATGGCAACGTGGTGGACCTGGCGGGCGCGACCCTCGACAAGTCCGGTCTGTCGGATATGTACAAGGCGCTGCCGGACCGCTACAAGCGCAATCACGGCGACCTGCGCTACTACTTCGCGCCTGCCGCTGTGCAGGACTGGCACGACACCTTCGCCGACCGCGGAGGCGCAGCCAGCGATGATGCGCTCCTGAGCGGCGCGGCGCCGCCCTATATGGGTGTGCCGGTCGTCTCCGTTCCCAACCTCCCGACCGATGTGGAAGGGATACTGGGATACGAGAGCGGCCCGAACCTGACCTACGGGTTCCTGACCTCGCGTGAGAACCTGGTCCTGGGCATCCACCGGGATGTGCGCATTGACAAGGACAAGGACATCCTTCGGGGCGTGAACATCTACACCATCACCACCCGCGTTGCCGTCGAACTCGAAGAGGACAACGCGATGGTGGTGGCGGTGAACGTGGCCCTGGCGGCGTAGGCCAACCTGCGGCTGTCGTTCGTGGCGGGGGCTGC
>CBFDBV010000579.1:0-2792 GCA_965603135.1 uncultured bacterium | reverse complement strand
CCTGGGCAAGATCGCGCGCTTCGGCGAGATGCTCCCGCGCCTGGGCGGGCCGAACTCTATGATCAACGGCCTGGACAAGCGCTCTGACTGGATCGTGACCGTGACGTACCGCTCAGACACCGGCGCGACGCTCAAGGTCTATGACGGGGACAGCTACCTCAACCTCGCCGACCTCCCTGCGGGGGAGGACTGGCAGACCGTCGAGGCCCAGCTTCCGGCGGAGGTGCTGAAGGGCGAGAAAATGGACCGCGGCCCGGGGCCTGCCTGGGACCTCCTCTGCGCCTTCGAGGGCGGCGCAATCTGGGTGCACCGCATTGAAGTGCGCAGGGAGACTGCGGTGGGTGACTGAGCGGCGCTACGCCGGCGAGGTGTCTATGAACTCGACCTCCATGCGGTCGCTGAAGAGATGCACCTGGAGAAAGCCGACGGCCTCGCCGCCGCCGTTCCAGTTGCACGAGCGGACGCCATAGACCGGCACGCCGTCAATGTCGAACCAGATGCGCCGATGTCTGTGCCCAAAGAACAGGGCGGTCGGCGCGTGCCGGGCAACCATGTCGTGCAGGTAGCGCGAGTCGTTCTGGCCCAGGCACATGGCATTGGGCCGGTTCTGCGCCTCCGGTGGGACATGTCCGAAGAGGATGGTGTGCCGGTAGTCGCCCATGCGCGCCAGCTCGCCCTCCAGCCACTCGCACTGCCCAACGTGGGGGGTGATGTCCTGGGAGTCGAAGTGACCCACGTGGTCGCCGTAGAGCGCGGTGCACAGGCCGATGAACAGACACCCATTGTGCTCGAACCAGTAGTAGTCGCTGCCCTGGAAGTCGGCCTCGAACTGGGCGCGGAGTTGCTCCCGACGCTTCCTGTGCTCGTGGTTGCCGGCGATGGGGTAGATGCGCAGGTCAATCTCCGGCAGCAGCGTCTCCAGCACCTCCGGGTGGATGTCCCCCAGCATCAACATGAAGTCGGGCTGCGGGTTCAGCTCCTCGATCGCCGCCATGGCCCGTCGGAACTTCTCGACGCCGCTCAACTCGCCCTCCCGGTCCTCGCTCAGGTGCGGGTCCGCCAGCGCGATGAAGCTGAAGAGCCTCCCCTGTGTCGGAGCCTCCTGGCCGAAGACGGGTAGCCCGCTGAGCGCCATCCCCGTTGCTACCGCGCCGGCGCCGACCGTGGTGATGAACTGCCTGCGTGAGATCCTATCGTCGCTCATGAGCGTCGCACCTTCTCGTCTCTGGCCGGCTGTGTGCGTTGCGTGTGCCAGGGGGCTTCGGCGACGGCTGCTCTGGGACCTCCCAGGCCCGGGAGGGATGGGGCCACGAGAGGGGAAGGGCGGGGCATCGAGGATATCCAGCAGCGACGAAGGGAGAACCACCGATGACCGACAGACCCCTGGGTTTCGCCGTGATAGGGCTCGGCGTGGGAAAGAGCCGCGCCAAGATGGCCGCCGACTGCCCCGACGCCGAGCTGATCGCCGTCTGCGACGTTGACCCCGAGCGCCTCAACCCCGTCGCCGATGAGCATGGCTGCGACCGGCACACCGACTACCTGGAGATGGCCGAGCGCGATGATGTTGACTGCATCCTGGTGCTGACCCCCAGCGGGATGCACTGCAAGATGGCCATCGAGTGCCTGAAGCGCGGCAAGCACGTCGCCACCACCAAGCCGATGGACGTGCGCCTGGACATCATTGACGATGCCATCGCCACCGCCGAGCAGGAGGGGGTCGTCCTCGCCGTTGACTTCGGCAGGCGCTACGATGAGCAGGTCCGGCGCATCAAGCGCGCGATGGATGAGGGCCGCTTCGGCGCCCCGATCCTGGCGACCATCGAGATGAAGTGGTGGCGCACCGAGGAGTACTACGAGGCCTGGCGCGGCACCTGGGAGCTGGATGGCGGCGGCTCGCTGGCCAACCAGGGCATCCATCAGATTGACCTGGTGCAGTGGCTGATGGGCCCGGTCACGCGCGTGGTCGGCAACTACGGGGTGATGGCGCACGAGAACTGCGAGACCGAGGACTTGGGGATGGCGCTCGTGGACTTCGCGAGCGGCGCGCGCGGCAGCTTCGTCACCACGACCACCTTCGAGCCGGCGCACACCACGCGCGTGGGGATTCATGGGACTGAGGGCGCGGTGCTGCTGGACAATGAGAAGCTCGCCGTGTCGGAGTTTCACGATGGCAAGGAGGAGGAGTTGCTGCCGCCGGGGCCGGCGAACATCGTTGAGGACATGGTGGGCTGCATTCGCGAGGGGAGCGAGCCGGCCTGCACGGGCCCGGAGGGCCGCAAGTCGGTCGAGATCCTCCGCGCCATCCTCCGCTCCGCCGACCAGGGCTGCTGGATAGACCTGCCCATCGAGGGGCCGTGACGCGGAGCCGCCGCGATGAGGCAAGTTGGCGTGTTCGTGTCGCACAGTCGAATGCGCAAGGAAGGGCGGTGTACTCATGCGCACACGCATGGTGACGATGGCGCTCATCCTGGTGGCTGTGGGATCGCTGGCTGTGGGCTATTGCCAGGACCTGCCGGATATGCGCATCCGCAAGAAGCTCATCGAGTGCGGGTGGGACACGCCTGACACGGCGATGCTACGCGAGCACCTGGCGGAGGTCGAGCAGGCCCCCTACGACGGTATCAGAATCAAGGCCACGGGCAAGACCGTTGAGGGCAAGCTGGCCCGGCTCACTTTCGCCTTCGGGCCCGAGGAGTGGGACCGCGAGTCCTTCCAGCAGGCGGTTGACGACCTGAAAGCCTGCAACTGGCAGCGCATGACCGACAACTTCCTGGCTACGGGCGCCAACCCCG
>CBFDBV010000578.1:0-2794 GCA_965603135.1 uncultured bacterium | reverse complement strand
CCCTCCAGCCGGGAGGCGGTGCTCACCGTCGCGCCGATGACGGTGTACTCGAGGAACTGCTCGGAGCCGATGTCGCCCGCGACCAGCGCGCCGGTATGAATCCCGATGCGCATATGCAGGGGCTGGATGCCCTCGGCACTCGCCCTCGCGCCGAGCTGGGCCATCTCGCGCTGCATATCCACCGCCGCGCGCACGGATCGGGCGGCGTGATCGCCGTGCGTCACCGGGTCGCCGAACACGGCCATTATCCCGTCGCCGATGAACTTGTGGATGACGCCGCCGTGGCTCTGAACGATGCGCGTCATCTCGGTCAGGTACTCGTTGAGCCGCCCCACCACCTGCTCCGGCGGCAGCGCGTGGCAGATCTCCGTGAACCCGCGCAGGTCGGTGAACAGACAGGTGGCCTCAACGCGCTTCCCCGCGAGCTGGGTCAGGCCCGGGTTGTCGAGAATCACCGACAGCACCTCGGGCGAGACGCGCTGGCGCCAGGCTCTCTTCAGGTGCAGCCGCTGGCGCTCCTCGACCAGGTACATATAGACGGTGCTGCCCGAGTAGGCCACGGCCGCTCCCAGCACCGGGCCCACCACCGGCATCCACAGTCTGTCCAGGAAGTAGAAGGTGAACCCCAGCAACACGAAGACCACGTTGGCCAGCACCGAGCTGAGCGCGCCCCAGAGCGGGCGCATCCGAACCGTAAAGACCGCGCACAGCAAGGCCAGCAGCAGCGCCAGCGCCGTGGCATAGGGCAGCGGGATGGGCCGCACGCAACTGCCGGCGAGCAGCGTCTCGATGGCGTGCGCCTGCACCTCCACCCCGGCCATCGGTTGCGCCCGGGCCTCGATCCCCTTGCCCGTGCGCCACGCGGTCATCGGCGTCTGCCAGAAGTCCTGGAGCGACTCGGCGGTCGCGCCCACCAGCACCACCTTGTCCTTGAACTTGCCCGCCGGCGTCAGGCCCCTCAGAACCTGGTAGTACGGAACGCGCTCGAAGACCTTGCCCGGAGACCCTCGGTAATCAATCAAGAAGCCTTGCAGGTCCACGTAGGGGTGATCCGCCTCGGTGTCCAGTGCGGCTGCCTCCGCAAACTCCTGCGGCTTCTCTCCCTGCATCATCGCGGCGATGAGGGCCGGGAAGGTGGGGTAGCTCACGTCCTGGTGCTCGAGCCACAGCCAGGCGCGGCGCACGGTGTTGTCGGTGTCGGTGGGGATATTGATGGGGGCGATGCCCAGCGCCGCGTCCTCGAACTCCCAGTAGGGGAAGTCCGCGCTGACCATCTCCGCCTCCAGCTCCTCGGTCTGGCGCTGCTCCTCGGCCAGGCGGCAGGCCAGGATGACGTTGCCCGCGCCCTTGATCGCATCCCTGAAGTCGAGGTCGAACTTCGAGGGCTTCGGCTCCTCCCAGAAGTCGCCGCCGGCCTCGGCGGTTGCGAGGTCCTCGTCTGTCATCTCGAAGCCCGACACGCCGCTGAAGAGTATGTCGAAGCATATCAGCTTGGCGCCGGCGGCGGTGAGCCCCTCGATCAGGCGCGCGTGCATACTGCGAGGCCACGGCCACACGCCGATCTCGCGAATCGACTCATCGCCCAGGGCGACGATGACGATGTCGTCGCTGACGGACGTGGGGAACGCGAGCCGCGCCCGCCAGTCGTAGGTCACCAGCTCCCCCTTCCACAGGTAGTCGCCGACGACCCCGCCCGCGTGATGCCACGCCATCGCGCTGAGTGAGGCGGCCAACGCGAAGGCGAACGCGATGACCAGCCTGCCGTGGGATCGGTCCGCGCGCTCGCGATCGTCGGCCATGCAGTGTGCCTCCTGGGCAAGAGGTGGCTCACTTCAGGGACTTCGTTGGTAGATTCCGCGCGCCCCGGCGGTTCCCTCCTGCGTAGGGAAGGTCAGGCGCGACACGCCGACGAAAGGGCGAAGCCGTTGGAGGGGCCGCACGAGGGCGTCCCGCTCGGCGGGACGCCCGAGGCCGGCCCAGCCGTTCATCAAGGAGGACCAGAAATGAAGCTCGCACTGCTGACCTACAACATGGCGGCGCAATGGGACCTGGACACCTTACTGGAGAACGCGAGCGCGCTCGGATTCGAGGGCGTGGAGTTCCGCACCGACCGACAGCACGCTCACGGCGTCGAGGTCGAGACCACCGCCGCCGAGCGCGCGCAGATCAAAGCCAGGTGCCAGGATGCGGGGATCGAGATCGCCGGCCTCAGCAGCGGCTGCCAGTACGACTCGCCTGACGCGGACGAGCTCGCGGCCAACATCCAGCGCACCAAGGAGCACCTGGACCTTTGTGCCGAGCTGGGCACCGGCGGCGTCAAGGTCTTCGGCAACAACCTCCACGTTGACGAGGGCATCCCGCAGGAGGACACGATCAAGCAGATCGGCACGGCGCTGGGCGAGTGCGCGCGGTATGCTGAGCAGCTCGGCGTGAAGGTCCGCTTCGAGATGCACGGGAACTTCCAGACCCCGGAGCTGTGCAACGAGCTGCTGAAGCTGGCCGACAGCGACGGCATCTGCCTGATTTACAACTGCAACCCCGCTGATGTCGCCGACGGCTCGATCCGCCAGAGCTACGCCGCCGTGGCCGAGCGCGTCTGCCACGTCCACCTCCACGACCTCGCCGACCCGCAGTGGCCCTACCTGGAGCTGGTGAAGCTGCTGGTGGCGGACGGATATGATGGCTGGTGTTCGGCCGAGCTGGAGGACAGCGAGGACCGCGAGCGCGTGCTTCGGTTCTACGTGGCTCTCTGGGATGCGTATCTGAGGATCGCTCAGGCCGAGGCGTGAGAGCG
>CBFDBV010000577.1:0-2813 GCA_965603135.1 uncultured bacterium | reverse complement strand
TGACATCCGTGGGCGAGCATCCCAGCTCCATCCCGATGAAGGCGCGGAAGCGCGCGGTGTCCAGCGCCCCGGCCATCCCCATCACTCGCTCCCGCTGGCAGCCGCTCACCTGCCGCGCGATGTGCGTGGTGACATCGAGCGGGTTGCTGACCACGATGATGATGGCGTCTGGAGCGACCGCGACGACCTGCTCGGTGACTTCGGCGACGATGCGCCCGTTGGTCTGGAGCAGGTCATCGCGCGACATACCGGGCTTGCGCGTGATGCCGGCGGTGATGACGACCACGTGCGAGTCCGCGGCGGCCTGGTAGTCGGCGCCGCCGCTGATGGCGCGGCTGTGACCGACCAGCGGCGCGGCCTGTGCCAGGTCGAGTGCCTTGCCTGCCGCGAGGCCTTCGATGACATCCACCAGGTGAACGTCGGCGATGTCGCCTTCAGCGATGCGCTGGGCGCAGGTCGCGCCAACGTTGCCTGCTCCTACGACCGTGACCTTCATGCCGACCTCCGATTACCGACTCCCGACTTCCGACTCCCGACTTCCGACTATCGACTCAGAACAGGATGGACAGGATGAGCAGGATGTAAGGCTGGGCGGCGCAGACCGAAGGGAGAGAAAGCAAAGGAGGTTCGCATCCTATCCTGTCGTATCCTGTGCATCCTGTTCACTGCTTCTGTCCTTATCCTGTCCTACGTTCCGTGTTATAATCCAGGCGATATGCCCTCCGCGCTTGAACTCATCCGTCGAGTGCTCTTGGTGGCGGGCGAGGCCGTCGTTCTCTACTGGGCCTCGCGCCTGGTCTTTGATCGTGTGCTCCAGCCGGTGGCAGGTCGTGCGCCCGCGCGCCGTCTGCTGGTGGGTATTCTGCGGCTGCCGGGCAATCTCCTGCACGAGTGCAGTCATGCAATCGGCTATCTGCTGGCCGGCTACCGGGTGAAGCAGATCATCCCGTTCTTCGCGGATCCTGAAGGGCGAGGTGTGTGCCGGCCGGGGAGGCCGTGGTCGCCGCTCGCCCTGCCCTGGCTGGCAACGGGGATGGCGGCCTTGCTGCCGCTGCTGACGGGCGCTCTGGCGCTCCAGGGGTTGTGGCTGTGGCTGCACATGCCCGTGGGGGCGCGCCAACTCACGCAGGGCCTGGTGGAAGGGCACGTGGGGGCGATCCTGCTGGGGCTGGACTACCGCAGTTGGCAGACCTGGCTGTTCATCTACGTGGCGCTGAGCATCGGGGCGGAGCTGGCGCCAAGCGACATAGACCTGAAGAAGAGCTTGCCTGCGGTCTTCGTCGCGGCCGCCGGCGGCATTGTGCTCATCTGCGCGGTGTCTTCGCTGGGGCCGGAGGTGCCTCTTCGGCACGCCTTTGACGTGTATCTCGGCTGGCTTCTGAACTGGACGTCTTCCATCCTGGACTTCGGCATCATGGCGCTGGCGCTGGTGGGGATTCCGGGCGCGCTCATAGCGGGTTTGCTGCGCGCGCGCCCACGCTAAGTGTCGCGCTCCGCGCGACGGGCCGGTGTGGAAACCGGCCCCTCCACTACGGCACCATCCCCAGCTACGGCGGACAAGCCTGTGCGCACGAACGGCTGGTCTTAGCCGCCCATCGCCTTGCAGATGGCCTCAGCCATCTCGCGCGTGCCGACGGCCGTTGGGTCGTCGCGGTGGGGCTTGAGATCGTAGGTGACCTTCTCGCCCGCGCGAATCACCTGGGCGACCGCCCTCTCCAGCTCCTCGGCTGCCTCGTGCTCCCCCAGGTGATCGAGCATCATCACCGCCGACAGGATGGTGGCGGCCGGGTTGACCTTGTTCTGTCCGGCGTACTTGGGGGCGCTGCCGTGGGTGGGCTCGAAGACCGCGCAGTCCTCGCCCAGGTTGGCTCCCGGCGCCACCCCCAGGCCCCCAACCAACCCGCAGCACAGGTCGCTGAGGATGTCCCCGTACAGGTTCGGGCACACGAGCACGTCGTAAAGCTCCGGCTTCTGCACGAGCTGCATCGCCATGTTGTCAACGATGCGGTCCTCGAACTCCACGTCGTACTGGTCGTAGTCTTCCGCGACACGCCGCGCCGTCTCCAGGAACAGCCCATCGGTGAACTTCATTATGTTGGCCTTGTGGATGGCGGTGACTTTGCGCCGCTCGTTGGCGACGGCGTAGTCGAAGGCGAAGCGCACGATGCGCTCCGACGCGCTTTCGGATATCGGCTTGATGCTCAGCGCCGAGTCGGGCCGGATCTGCTGGCCTGAGAGCCGCTCAATCCGCTCGATGGCCTCTGTGCACTCGCGGGTGCCGCGCTCGAACTCGATGCCCGCGTAGAGGTCCTCCGTATTCTCGCGCACCACCACCAGGTCGGCCTGCGGGTAGTGCGACCTGACGCCCTCGTAGTGCTTGTACGGTCGCAGGCACACGTAAAGGTCAAGCTCCTGGCGCAGAGCCACGTTGACGCTGCGGAAGCCCTCGCCCACGGGCGTGCTGATCGGCCCCTTGATGGCGACGCGGTTGTGACGGATGGAATCGAGCACCTCGTCAGGCAGCGGCGTGCCCGTGTCCTTCATCACCGCCATCCCTGCCTGCTGGAGGTCCCACTCGATGGGCACGCCGGTCGCCGCGACGCACATCCGCATTGCCTCGACGACCTCGGGGCCGGTACCATCGCCGGGGATCAGGGTTATCGTGTACACTTGCTTTGCTCCTCGCGCTCTTCGCTTGCAGTTGCGAGTTGCGAGTGTGCGCCCTTCGGGCGCAGCTACGACAGAAACGACAGTAGCCAGTAGCGAGAAACAACAAACGACAACAGCCGTGGGCCGTTACTCGCCACTCGCTA
>CBFDBV010000576.1:0-2827 GCA_965603135.1 uncultured bacterium | reverse complement strand
GGGCCGCCAGGATGGCGGTTGATCTGCGATTCACGATCGGACAGGCCTCCGACGAGTTGCGCTACCTGGTTCGGCGTCTGCGCTCGCCGGTCATCGAAGAGGCGGGCTTCGTGGACGCGCTCAAGGGCCACCTGTCTCTGTTCGCGGAGCGCTCGGGCATCTCCACCCCGGTGGAGATTGAGGGCACCCCGATCCCGCTGTCGCCCGACGTCGAGCAGGCCGCATTCCGGATCGTCCAGGAAGCGCTCACCAACGTCGAGAAGCACGGCGGAGCCCGCGCGGCCGAGGTGACCCTGAGATTCGAGCCCGGGATCCTGGAGTGTGCTATCGAGGACGACGGTGTGGGGTTCGATCCCTCGGAGGTCCCGGACGAGCCGGACATCGAGGGAGGGTTCGGCCTGTTAAGCATGAGACAGCGGGCGGAGGCCCTCGGCGGCCGGCTTCATATCATCAGCTCGCCCGGCGAAGGAACAAAGGTCGCCTTCGACATTCCCGTTGGCGATCAGCAGACGGGGGAGGGCGCGTGAGATGGCAAAGACCAGGCTGCTCATTGCGGAGGACGAGACGGTCGTGCGGTATGCCCTGGCTCAGTTGCTCGCGGCCGAGGATGACATTCAGGTGGTGGGAGAGGCTGCCGACGGCGGGGAGGCCGTCGTCCTGGCGCGACAGCGGCAGCCGGACGTAGTACTCATGGATTTGAGTATGCCGAAGATGGATGGCATCGCGGCCACAAGGAAGATCAAGGAAGAGACGCCCGAGTGCGCCATAGTCGTGCTGACCATCTATTCCGACGATGACAAGGTATTCGATGCGATAAAGGCGGGCGCATCGGGTTACGTGCTCAAGGACTCCCCGGCCGAGCAGACCGTCGAGGCTATCAGAGCGGCCGCCCGCGGCGAGGGCTTTCTGCATCCGTCCCTGGTCAGCAAGGTGATGGACGAGTTCGCGCGCATCAGCCGACTCCGGGCGGCCGCCAAAGAGGTCTTCAAGGAGCTGACACGCCGCGAGCTGGAGGTCCTCGAACTCCTGGGGAAGGGCCTCAAGAACAGAGAGATAGCTGAGCAGCTCCACATCAGCGACAAGACCGTCAAGAACCACGTCTCAAGCATCTTCTTCAAGCTCCACGTGAACGACCGCACCCAAGCCGCGCTCCTCGCCGCACGCCACGGCCTGACCGACCCCCGGTAAGTCCCCCGGCAAATACCCACACCCCGCCCGCGAACCATTTCTCGTCTTTTGGCAGGTCCCAGAAAGACGAGACCCTTGCTGCCGCCATTTGGTGCTGGAGGCCCATGTGCCGGGGCAGCGGCGGTGGTAGGCTATCAGTGAAACATGGCGTGCGTTAGGAGGCGACGACGATGATGATAGGCTTGGGCAGCGACCATAACGGCTTCGCCCTCAAGGAGCGACTGCGCTCCTACCTGGCTGAGCGCGGAGAGAGGGTACGCGACTTCGGCACGTTCTCGGACGAACCAGTAGACTACCCGGACATCGCCGTCGTGGTAGCTGAGGCCGTGCAGGCGGGTCTGATCGAGCGGGGGGTTCTCGTGTGCGGGACCGGGCTGGGGATGGCCATCGCGGCCAACAAGGTCCCCGGCATCTTCGCGGCGACGGTTGCAGACCCCTACACTGCCCGAAAGGCCCGGGAGAGCAACAACGCGCAGATCATCACACTGGGCGGGAACACGCTCGAGATCGGCGTGGCATGCGAGATCATCGAGGCATGGCTGGCCGCCGAGTTCCTGGGCGGTCGTTCGGCGCGCAAGGTTGGCAAGATACGCGCGCTGGAGCAGCGCTATCGCCGGGACGCCCAGCGTACTCTGGTGGCAGGAGGATAGCCATGCTCACAAGCGTTGCTCTGGTTCTGTTGGCGTACGTGGTGGGTTCGATTCCCACCGGCTACCTGCTCGTGCGGGCCGTGCGCGGGCTGGACGTGCGAGACCACGGCTCCCATAACGTGGGCGCGATCAATGTCATTCGGGTGGGCGGCGCGGGGCTTGGCCTCTTAACGCTGCTCGCGGACCTGGGCAAGGCGCTGGGCATCGTGCTGCTGGCGGCTGCGGTGAGCCCGTCGGCCTGGGCGGTCGCCTCTGCCGCCCTGGGTGTGATGGTCGGCCACGCCTATTCCGGCTGGTTCCTTCTGCGGGAGCGGCGCTTCTCGGAGGGTAAGAGCGTCGCCTGCGCCCTGGGCGTGCTCATCGGCCTGGCCTGCGTCGGCGCCCTGCCCTGGGTGGTAGCGGCGGCTCCGGTCGGCGTATGGGGGGCGGGGCTGCTGGGCCCGCGCCTGCTCACGGGCCGGTGGTGGCGTATCTCACCGGTGACGATGACAGCGACCATCTGCATTCCGTTGGCCGCATGGGCCGCCCACCCACACCTGGCGTATCTCGCCCTGTCAGTAGCCATGTCCGCGCTCATCCTGGTGCGGCACGAGAATAACATCAAACGCCTGCGCGCCGGAACAGAGCCGAGGCTGGGAGAACGTCTATCGCCGGCCGGGCCAAGGCCGTGAGCCAGATGATCGTTGTGGGAACGGGCGCACGACGGCAGTTGATGGCGCGGATCAAGGTCAGAGGGGTGAGAGAGCATGAAGATCGCCTTCTTCGCCGAGGGCTACGAGCCGTTCATCAATGGAGTAGTCACGAGCCTTACCACGCTGCAACAGGCACTGGCGCAACGCGGACACGAGGTTGTCATCTTTGTGCCGGCCTACCCTGGGCATGAGGATGGCAACGACAAGGTTGTGCGGTTGCCCAGCGTGAAGTGGTCGAAGACCTGCTACCCGTGCCTATCGCCTCTGGTCCTTGGCAAGGACGTCCTGGCGGGCCAG
>CBFDBV010000575.1:0-2842 GCA_965603135.1 uncultured bacterium | reverse complement strand
ACAAGGAATTGGCGCCGGTCACGACGAAGCGCCACCGAGTGGTGCCAACCAGATGAAGGGTAACGAGACAGCCTCAGAGCCGCAAGTCAGCGTGGTCGTACCCGCGTACAACGAGGCCGGCGCGGTAGGCGACTGCCTGCGCTCTCTGCTGGAGACGCTCGACGCCGCGGACTTCGGCGCCGAGGTGCTCGTTGTTGACGATGGCTCCACCGATGGGACCGCCGACGAGGTGCGCAAGGTCGAGGGCGTCAAGCTGGTGGCGCACAGGCAGAACCTGGGCTACGGCGCGGCGCTCAAGACCGGCATCAGAGCTGCGCACGGGGAGACCATCGTCATAGCCGACGCTGACGGCAGCTACCCGGTCGAACGCATCCCGGACCTGGTGCGCGGGATGGACGAGTACGACATGGTGGTGGGCGCTCGCACCGGCGAGCACGTGCGCGTGCCTGCCCTGCGCAAGCCGGCCAAGTGGTTCCTCACCCAGCTGGCCAGCTACCTGGCCGAGGCCGACATCCCCGACCTCAACTCCGGCCTGCGCGCCTTCAGGCGACAGGACGCATTGAGGCTCTTCGGCATCCTCCCCTCCGGCTTCTCCTTCACCGTCACCATCACCCTCGCGATGCTCTGCGGCGGGATGAGGGTCGCCTTCCTCCCCATCAACTATCACCAGCGCAAGGGGCGCTCGAAGATCAGCCCCATTGGGGACACTTACAACTTCATCATCTTGATCGTGCGCACCATCTCCTACTTCAACCCGCTCAAGGTGTTCCTGCCGGCGGCGGCGCTGGTGCTCGCTGTCGGCGTGGTCAAGACGGCTTACGATGCCATCGTCTTCGCGGACATCTACGACACGGACGTGCTGCTGCTCATTGGGGGCTTGCTCCTGGGGGCGATCGGCTTGCTGGCCGACATCGTCGCCCACACGCGCTGGCTCTCCTCCTGAGTTGTCGTCTGGAGGGGCCGCCTGAGGGCCGATTGCTGTGCGATCGGCCCGAAGTCGGCCCACTATTCGACCACTCGCCACAGCACCAGCGGTGACCCCTCCATCTCCCCGGCGAAGGCTTTCACCAGGACCAGGTGTTTCACAGCCCAGTCCGGGCGACCGAACCGCTCGAAATAGCGCGCAACGTAGTCATAGTCGGCCACGTAGTCAACCTTCGCCACAGCGTACTCGGGGAGCTGGCGCTGTTGGAGATAGGGGACCACCTCACCATTGATCACGCCGTCGAGGTTGATCACGCGATGTCCACAGAACTCCCGCCAGATCCCGGCGTTGAAGGCCCCGACGCGCGCCTGCGGCGGCAGGTTGTCCCTCACCCACAGCGCTGCGTGGTAGCTGTATAACTGATGCGCGCTGCGCCCTGGCCCCGTGGCCACATCGTGCGCCCCCTCGAAGTAGACGCCCGCGACCAGCACTGCCAGCGCGGCTCCGACCCACCACGCAAGCTGTCTTCGGCCCGCGTTTTGCAGGCGGCTGACCGCCGCTTCCAGCAGCAGGCCCAGGACCACTGTGCCGCCGACCGCTGCGGGCATACAGTACCACACCCGCACACCGTCAAAGAACAGCGCATAGGCCGCGCCGAGCAGCAGCACATTCAATATCACAACACCGACCAGCGCCATCATTCTCTCTGTATTGGGTTGATGCTTGGTTATGTTCCCTTTGCCACCGGCGCCCAGCAGCACCCCGCAGCCCAGACCGCCCAGCAGGCCCAGTAGCGGGATGCTCTCATAGCTCCACAACAGGTAGCGCCGCGCGATCAGGAGAGAGTATTTCGCCCAGCCCAGACCTCCGAGCTGGCTCGTGGCGACTTCCCGCCACAGATGCTTCACCGCCCCGCTGTCCTGCACGATGCTGCCCGTGCTCTGCCACACGTAGATCATCCAGGGCAAGGTGACTACCGCCACGCCACCCAACGTGAGCCCGACCACGCGCAGCAGGACCGGGCTTCTGCGTCTGACGACTATCAGCGCCAACAGGGCGGCGACGACAAGCGTGATCGCGTCGGTACGTGCCAGCATGGCGAGCCCGAGACTGATACCGAGTGCCGCGCCCACCCCCAGTACGCGCGCTCTCGCCGCACTTGAGCTTCGCGCCGCGGTGAGTGTGAAGTCAAACAGGAGCAGAGATACCGCAATCGTGAGGCCGTAGAGCGCGGATTCGACCCCTTCGCTGTGGACCGCCAGCGTTTTGGGGTTAGCGAGCCACAGGCAGGCTGCAACTGTCGCCACCCAGTTGCGGGCCAGCCGCCGGACCAGGAGATAGATCGGAAGCGCCGTGAGAAGGTGCAGCGATGCCGAGACGGCCAGCAGTGCTCGCACGGCCTCAAACGCATCCGCAGGCGGCCGAAGTCGGAATACTGCTGCCAGCAGAACTGCGAAGCCCGGATGGAAGCCGGTAGTGGTGGTGAGGCCGCCGTCGAAGCTGGGCGCGTCCCCTTGTGCCAGGCTCTTGGCCACCTCGATGTAGTAGTAGGCGTCGTCCACGGTCCTGGTGAGCAGTTCGGACTCGGACGCAGTCACCAGGCGGCCCAGCAGCAGGCCCGTGCACAGCAGGACCACGAGTAATGCGAGCGCCGCCCGCCGATTCCCGCTCCTCGTTTCGGACGCGGATGTCACTATCGCCTTGGTCCTTCTCACTGTCTGGTTGGGGAGGTTGAACCCCAATTATTCGCGTAGGTCGGCCTGGGGCAGGTACCCCCACCGCGGGCTGAGGCGCCCGGGATATACCGCCAAAGGGCGCCGTGACGATACAGCCCCACCACACACCCACCCCGAAACCCCGAATCATGGATTGCTGCAATGGGTTTTCTCAGCTCACTGGACGGTGGTAACTCTAAAA
>CBFDBV010000574.1:0-2864 GCA_965603135.1 uncultured bacterium | reverse complement strand
GTACGACATATCCTCGGCGAAGGTCACGAACTCCGGCGCGAACATCCGCCCGAGCTGCTCGATCACCGCGATGCTGTGGTCCGCCAGGTCCTGGTTGATGCGGTGCATCAGCTCGGGATGATCGAAGAACGCGTAGAAATGGTCCTGGATGCCGAACAGCCGCCTGGGGAACCAGAAGAAGCCGTCCACGGTCAGCCAGAGGACGACCTCGCCGCGATCGTGAGCCTCAACCAGCGGCACCAGCGACTCGGCCAGCGCATCCACGGACGGATAGAGGTGCTGCTTGAGGCGCGCGTAGTCGTCGGCGGTGTGCATAATGGGGCCGCCGTGTCGCTCGGGACGCGGGCAGGTGGCCTCCAGCGGACCGACCCGCACCTGCCGCATCAGGTCGAGGCCCAGGTGGGCCCCGACGTTATTGCGGTCCATCCCGGGCGGCAGGCCCTCGGTGTACCACCGGTCCAGCGTGTCCTGCCACCAGGGGGCCCACTCGACACGGGGCAGCCGGTCCACCGGCTCTCCCCGCAGCGCCGCCCGAAAGCGTTCGACGTTGGTCATGGGACATATCCTCTGGGCATGGCAGGCCGGGCTACTCCTGCCGTCGGCGCATCTCGGCGTAGGCGAGCGCCTCCTCCAGGCGGATGTCATAGGGCTCGCCCTCGGCAGGGAGCGTGCCGCCCTCGATCATCTGAGCCAGCGGCGACTCGCGCTTGTCATACGGCATCTCCACCCGCGTGCGCGTCTTCGCCGACTCGTAGATCGCCATCATTATCTGCTGGGTCGCGAGCGCGATGCGCCCCGCATTGCGGTGCTCGGGCCCGCCCTCGATCCACTCGATCAGCTCGCCCAGGTAGGTCGGCTGGGGCTGCATCTCCACCTCGCGGGTGCCCTCGCCGTTGGTGACCGTCGCCCACTCGCGGTCGAAGTTGATGACGCCCTCGGGCCCGAAGATGGCGAAGGCCTTCGCTTTCTCCAGGTCCACCATGTCTATCGAGAGGATCATCTCGGAGCCGCCGTCGAACTCGATGAGCGCGTGCGTCTTCTCCTCGCAGTACGCGCCGCGCTCGTAGCGGTTGGTGTTGCGCTGGATCCAGCCGGCCACGCCGGTCCAGGCCGGGTCGCCGATCATCCAGCGGTAGTTGTCAATCGAGTGCGAGCCGATATTCAGCATCCCGCCGCCCGTGCTGTAGTGCATCAGCACCGGCGTCCCGATGGCGCCCTCGGCGATCAGCTCGCGGACTGCCCGCAGCCCCGGCTTGAAGCGCGTCTGATGGTGCACGACCAGTTTGACGCCGCGGCGCTCGCACTCGGTGACCGCGTCCATCGGCCCGCCCAGGTCCTCACCCATCGGCTTCTCGGAGATGATGGCCTTCACGCCCGCCTGCGCGGCGGCGATGGTGATCTCCGGGTGCGTCGCGTTCCAGGTGCACACGCTCACGAGGTCCGGCTGCTGCTCGGCCAGCATTTCCTCGTAGTCGAGGTAGCGGTCGGGTATCTCGTACTTGTCGCAGAACTCGGTCAGATGCTCCTCGTTGATGTCGGCGCCCGCGACGATCTCGGTGCGCTCGTCATTGACGTAGTAGCCCGCGTGCGCGTTCGCGATCCCACCGGTGCCGATGATCGCCGCGCGATACGTGTCAGCCATCGCCATTCTCCTTTATCAATGCCCGTGCGCAGTCAGCGCACGTGTCGTACTGGCAAACTCGCCGTGGGGTCGTGACGCCCCGCACCGGCCACGCCAAGTGAACGGCCACCGTGCGGCGTCTCTCACCGGCGCAACAGCAGCGCCAACGCCGCGGCGACAAACACCGCCAGGAGCATCCAACAGACGACACTGAAGAAGGTCCAGCCGATCTTCTCGATGGCCCTGCCTACGCGCCCCAGCTTCCCTGAATCCGGCACCTGAGTTCCTCCTCACGTACGGCGGCCCGCTTTGCCGTTCCCCGCATTGTCCATTGCCCGGCCGTGCCTCACAGCCAATTGAGCCCGATCGGGGGGCCGTTGACCATCGCCTGGTTGCCGAAGGGCTGGTAGCGGTACTTCTCGCTCAGCTCGTCTATCCTGGCGAGGTCCTCGGGGTCAACCTCCAGGTCGAAGATCTCGTACATCGGGTCGAAGTGCTCGGGCCGGCTCCCGCCCACGATCGGCGTGGTCACGAAGTCCTTGCTCAGCACCCACTTCATCGCAAGTTGATTGAGCTGGACGCCGTTCTTCTCGGCGATCTTCTCAAGCTCGTCGAGCAGGTCGAAGGTCTCGTCGGTGAGGTACTCTTCGCCGTGCCTGCCGGCGAAGCGCGAGCCCTCGGGCGCCGCCTCGCCGCGCTTGTACTTGCCGGTCAGGATCCCCCCGTGCAGCGGGCCGTAGGTCATCGTGGCGATGTTGAAGCGCTGCGAGAACGGGATGGTCTCGTTCTCGATGACCCGGTCGAAGATGTTGTAGCGGCACTGGATGGAGATGATGGGCTCCCAGTCATGCAGCGCGGCGACGCCGAGCATATGCGCCATCTGCCAGGCGTAGTGGTTGGCGACGCCGATGTGATTGACCTTGCCATCCTGGACCAGCCGGTCGAGGGCCGAGAGCGTCTCCTCGATGGGCGTGATGGGGTCGGGATGGTGGAGCTGGTAGAGGTCAATCCAGTCGGTCTTCAGGCGGCGCAGGCTGTCCTCGCAGGCCTGGATGATGTGCCGCCGTGAGCAGCCCCCACCTTCGCCGCCGCCTCCGCCCGGGCGGTCGTACATCTTCACCCAGCACTTGGTGGCGATGATTAGGTCGGGCCGCGTCTTCTTATCAATGACCTCGCCCATGACCTCTTCGCTCTCGCCGCGGCCGTAGGCATCGGCGTTGTCAATGAAGTTGATGCCATTATC
>CBFDBV010000573.1:0-2866 GCA_965603135.1 uncultured bacterium | reverse complement strand
CACGCAGCTCGACAGCGCGCTCAGGAGCCTGGACGAGGCACTGCTGGCCTTCGTGGGCGAGGCGGGCTGCTACCCGAAGTCGCTCGACGACCTGACGGCGGTGAATGCGCCAGTTAGCGGGCTGGACTCCAGCGGAAACGAGGTGAGGCTGGCAGGGCAATATCGTGGGCCGTATCTGGATGCCCTTCCGCTGGACACGCTGACCGGGCGGACCGACAGTTGGACCTACGAGGTCACCGGGACGCCAATGATCGACTCCGGAGGGTACACGATCACGATGTCCCGTGCACCGACGCCGGACAAGGAGAGCGTTGTCAGCAGTGACGCACGGAGGCAGCGTGAATTGTACTGGGGCGTCGGAAAGCGCTATCCCTTCGATACGCTCGGCTTCGACTACTTCAGCGAGAGGCCTCAGGCAGGGATGAAGCGCTATGTGATGAGCCAACGAGGCGGCGCGCTGTTGCTAGCAGACGTGGGCGCGCACCTGGGGACCTGGCTGCCGACCTCCGAGCTCAGCAGCCGGCTCGGCAGTCGTTCGGGCCGCGTCAAGGCTGCCTGTCTGTCAGCGGATGGGCTGCGGGTTGCCTTCGCCGTGAACCAGCGGCGAACTACCCGTCTGAGCGTCTGTGACGTGTACTACGAGCATCACATCAACAAACAGGGCACGCGGGTGGCGATCCCCGGCGAGAACTTCCGCCGGCTGACACCGGGGCCGTGGCCGGTGGAGGTGCTCGACCTGGCCTGGCATCCGCGCGAGGAGAAGTGGGCGGTAGCCGCGCAGGCGCTGGAGTACCTCCCCGCCGATGATCCCCGCGCCAGCCGCCGGGCGGAGCCGAGAGCTTACCTCGTAGACGGCGTGTCCGCGCCGATGGAGGTGCCCAACTCCGAGGGGTGCCGTGCCATCCGCTGGACGCCCGATGGCGACGCGCTGCTGGCGATTATCGGCCCGCTGCCTCAGACGGGCTGGACGAAGAAGATGACAGCTGGTCGGCTGGCGCGAATCAGCCTGGCGGGTGAGGGGACGACGATCTCAGAGGAGGCGTACGTCGAGGGCTTGGGGGTCAATCAGGCGGGCGTGGCGGTCATCACTGAAGGAGGGCGGCGCATCCTGTACGTTGCGTCCAACGGCAAGCAGTCGCTTCTGCGCAGCCCCGAGGAGAACCTGCGCGTGGAGGACCTCTGGTCGGGCAAAGACATGCTGATCGCCGCGTACACGCCCCGGTGGGATCAAGGGCACACGCCCAAGGGCAATGGGCTGATCTGCGTGTACTCGCCGGTCGTGTCGCAACCCAGGGCGGTGGCCGAGTTCCGTTGCGCCAGCTTCACGCACGTCTACATCGTCGGGTACGACCCGGCCACGTCGGCGGTGGTGGTGGGATATGACCTGGACCTGACCAAGGGGCAGGGAAGCGAGCCGTATGGAGGCCTCTACGCTCTCAGGTTCGACGCGCCCCGATCAGAGCGCCTTCTGCGACCGGGAGGCGCCGAAGGGCTGGAGCCGATTACGATGAGCTGGGCAGGGAAGGAGATGCGCGTCAGTCGCGAGGGCTGCTTTGTGCCGAGCGCCTTCCGCGCGGGCGACTTCATAAGCACACAGCCGGGCGTGAAGCGCGCTTACAGCGTGCAGAAGGTCGCCGCCATTGACGGGGGAGACCTCGTGGTGGGCGACAAGCGGATTGAGATGGCCGACGAGATGCCCGTGCTGGGAGAGACCCAGCACTACCTGAAGTTCCGGCGCGTGAGCGGGGATACCTGAGCGCACACTCACCGGAGCGCAAGCGCTCCTCTGGGAAAGGAATCCAGGGCACTGATCGGCTGAAGCTGAGGGCGCTACCTGGGCACGCCGGCGGTATGCATCGCGGCCAGGAGCACCTCGGGGTCCTCGCTGCCGATGATGTAACGGCGGCCGCGGAACTCAAAACCCACGCCGCGATTCCCGCGCTGGTTCAGACACATCCCCTTACGGCAGCGAACGACGGCCAACGACGGCGAGCGGCGGCGAACGGCGGCAACAGCGCCCGGGACGGAGTTGGGCATGGATGCCCGACCTGCCCGGCGTGATGGCCCAGCCTACGCTAAGCGTTCGCGCCAAGTCGCCTCGATCTTGAGCAACTCGCGCTCCTGATCGTCGGTCAGGAACGGCTCCGGCTCGGCGCAGAGGATCTCCGACACCTTGTCGGCGGCCCGCTCGCGCGTGGTCTTCGAGCCCGCCTGCTCCCAGCCCTCGCGGCGGCCGACAAACGCGAGCGGCGGGAAGTACAACTCCTCGCGGAAGCGCGCGAGGGTGTGCTCGTGGCCCAAGAAGTCGACCTTCTCGGCCATCGCCGCAATCAGGTCATAGGCCAGCGAGTCATCGTCGGTCGCGATCTCGCGCGCCGCGTGCAGGCACAGCCCGGCGATCTCGTCGTCAATCACCATCTGCTCGAGCGACATCGCGCGCTGAGACTCGAGCTGGCCGATGCCCCAGATGATGTTCACGCCCGCCAACGCGTGCATCAGCCCCACGTTCATCTTCTCGTAAGCGGCCTGCTCATCAACGAGCATCGCCTCCGTGCTCATCCAAGAGGCGCTGGGGAGGCCGTGGAAGGCCGCGATCTCCGCGCCGGCAGCGCCCAGTACCCCGTTCTCAGGTGCGCCCGTGCGCGGGATCGCCTGGCGCATATCCATCGTGTGCGCGAAGCCGAGGTTGAAGACGCAGGGCCGGCCCGGCTCCAGCGTCTGCAAGATCACCACGCCGCTGAGCGCCTCGGCGTTCGCGAGCATCAGGCTCCCGCCCAAGGTGACGGGCGAGGTGGCGCCCGCGGTCGGCTCGGAGTTGATCATCATCGGCGCGCCGTAGCCGGAGGTCTGCACGAAGGTCTCCAGG
>CBFDBV010000572.1:0-2869 GCA_965603135.1 uncultured bacterium | reverse complement strand
GCTGGTCTGAGCCTGCTTGACGCAATTCCCCGAGGGGTGCGCCAGTGTCTGCCGAGTTCCCCCCAGCCTATGATCCGCAGCAGGTGGAGAGCAAGTGGTACCAGTACTGGCTCGAGCGGGACGTCATGGGCGTAGAGATTGACCCCGACGCGGAGCCGTTCTGCATCGTGATTCCGCCGCCCAACGTGACCGGCGCTCTGCACATGGGTCACGCGCTGGACAACACCATCCAGGACCTGCTGATTCGCTGGCGGCGGATGCAGGGGCGGCCCACGCTGTGGCTGCCGGGCAGCGACCACGCCGGCATCGCGACGCAGGTGGTCGTGGAACAGATGCTGGCGGAGGAGGGCCGCACGCGACACGACCTGGGGCGCGAGAAGTTCGTCGAGCACACCTGGCAGGTCAAGGAGGACCATCACGGGCAGATCATCGCGCAGTTGCAGCGGATGGGCTGTAGCTGCGATTGGTCGCGGGAGCGCTTCACACTCGATGAGGGCCTCTCAAGAGCCGTGCGCGAGGCGTTCGTGACGCTGTACGATGAAGGCCTCATCTATCGCGGCAGCCGGATGGTGAACTGGTGCCCGCGCTGTGCGACCGGTCTGTCCGACCTGGAGGTCGAGCACGTCGAGCACAGCGGCCACCTGTGGCACATCCGCTACCCGGGGTCCGACGGCGGGCCCGGCGTGGTGGTCGCAACCACGCGCCCGGAGACGATGCTGGGCGACACAGCCGTCGCCGTGCATCCCGACGACGAGCGCTACCGGGACCTGGTGGGCAACACGGTTGTATTGCCTCTGATGGAGCGCGAGATCCCCATCATCACGGACGAGTACATTGACGTGGAGTTCGGGACGGGCGCGCTGAAGGTCACGCCCGGGCACGATCCGAACGACCTGGAAATCGCTCAGCGGCACGGACTGCCGAGCGTGCTCGTCATCGGCGCGGACGGCTCGATGACCGAGCAGGCGGGAGCCTACGCGGGCCAAGACCGGTTCGAGGCGCGCAAGCGAATCCTGGCGGACCTGGAGGAGCAGGGCCTGCTGGAGGGTATCGAGGACTACCAGCACGTGGTGGGGCACTGCAGCCGCTGCGAGACGATCCTGGAGCCGCTGGTGTCCGCCCAGTGGTTCGTGAAGATGGGGCCGCTGGCCCAAGAGGGCCTGGAGGCGGTGGACTCGGGGCAGGTCAGATTCGTCCCCGAGCGCTGGACGAAAGTCTACCGTGACTGGCTCGAGGACATCGAGGACTGGTGCATCTCGCGCCAGCTCTGGTGGGGACACAGGCTGCCCGCGTGGTACTGCGGGGAGTGCAACGAGTGGATCGTCACCCGCGAGGACCCCGCGGAGTGCCCCAGGTGCGGCTCGGATGACCTGGAGCAGTCGCCGGACGTGCTGGACACCTGGTTCAGCTCGGGCCTGTGGCCGTTCTCCACGCTGGGATGGCCCGACGAGACCGAGGACTTGGCCTACTTCTACCCGACCTCGGTGCTCGTGACCGCCTATGACATCATCTTCTTCTGGGTTGCGAAGATGATAATGATGGGGATGCACCTCAAGGGCGAGAAGCCCTTTGATGAGGTGTTCATCCACGGGCTGGTGCGCACCACCGAGGGGAAAAAGATGTCCAAGTCGCTCGGCACCGGGCTCGATCCGCTGGGACTGATTGATGAGTACGGCGCGGACGCGCTGCGCTTCGCGCTGACGCAGATGATCACCCACGGCCAGGACATCAGATACTCCGAGGACCGCGTGGTGGGCGCGCGCAACTTCTGCAACAAGCTCTGGAACGTCACCCGCTTCGTGGTGATGAACCTGGAGGGTGTGCCCGACGAGCTTGATCTGGCCGCAGCCGAGCTGACGCTGGCGGATCGGTGGATACTGTCGCGGCACAATGCGACCCTGGCGAGGCTTGACCGCGAGCTGGAGGCGTACAACCTCGGTCAGGCTGCCGACGCGCTGTACGAGCACATCTGGGGCGAGTTCTGCGACTGGTACGTAGAGCTGGCTAAGCCGGATCTTTACGAGGCTGAGAGCGATGAACGTCGGGGCGTGGTGCAGTACATCCTGCGCACTGTGTTGCGGCAACTGCTGCGCGCGCTGCACCCGTTTATGCCCTTCATCACCGAGGAGTTGTGCCACCGGCTCGACGCCGGCGCCGGCAGCGTGGCCCTGGCCGAGTACCCCGCCGCCGCCGAGGCCTGGATTGATGAGCAGGCGGAGGCGCAGATGGCGACTGTCCAGGAGGTTGTGACGGCCATCCGCACACTGCGGGCGGCCTTGACGCTGCCCCCCTCCCAGCGTGCGCCAGTCACCATCATCGCCAACGACCACGAGACGCTGGAGTTGCTCAGCTCGCAGGAGCGTGGCATCGCGGCGCTGGGGATGGCTGATGAGCTGGAGTTGCTCGGGCCGGGCGCGGCGGCGCCGGGTAACTGCTTGACAGGTGCGTGCGCGGGTGCGCAGGTCTTCCTGCACGTGCCGGGCAGCGTGGACCTCCAGGCGGAGGTCAAGCGCATCGAGGACAAGATGCGGGACCTGCGCGAGGACGCGGAGAAGAGCGAAAGGAAGCTCGCCAACCCGCAGTTCGTGGAGAATGCGCCTGAGCACGTCGTGGAGCAGGAGCGCGAGCGCCTGGCCGAGGCAACTGAGGCGCTGGCACAACTGGACGCGCGCGAGAAGGCGCTGAGTAGTCTGCTGGAAGAAGGCCGGGGCCGTGGCGAGCATTGAGGTGTCGGGCGCGACCATCCTGATTGACACCGACCTGCTGGCCGCTGAGGTGCACACCGAGGGCTACGTGTCCGGCGTCTTCCGCAACACGCTCCTCGACAAGACCACCGGCGCGCGGGACCTGGGCTTCGGGCTGGACATCG
>CBFDBV010000571.1:0-2886 GCA_965603135.1 uncultured bacterium | reverse complement strand
AGCGCGAAGGCGTAAAGGTCGTCTATCGCGATGCCGCGCTCGTCCATTATCCGCTTCGCAACCTCGTTGTAAGCCAGCACGTCCTCCGGGGTGCGCGCCACGCCCTGGACCGGGTCGGGAACCGGCGTCGTACTGCACCAGACGAGCGTGGCGCCCGTGGCCTGCATCCTGTCAACGAGCTCGGGGAGGTTGCCTCGGTACTCCTCGATGGGCACCTGGAAGCTGCCGTCCTCCATGATCTTCAGGTCGTGAAGCCCGAAGTTGAAGTGAATGAGGTCCCAGTTGCCGCCACCCAGCCAGGCGTCCATCTGCTCCAGGCCGCGGATAGTGGGGCCGCCGTTCTCCGGGACGCGGTGCACGTTCGCCTTCCCCGGCGCCCGCGCGCGGGCGCTTCCCTCCTCCACAGCCCCTCCCGCAAGCAGCTTGCGCACCGGGACCGTGTAGCCCATCGAGATCGAGTCCCCGATGAGCAGGACGCGGGGCAGGTTGGGATCGTCCTCGACCGGCGCCAGCGCCGGGTGCTCTCGCGTTTGAGCCTGCATCAGCATTTGCGCAAGCCATCTCATGGGGCATGTCTCCCTTTCGGCGATCTATGTCACACAGGGCCGCGAGCCCATCAGGCTTCGATGGGCAGGCGGCCGTGCTCACGGACGACGCGGTTGATGGTCAGGCAGCCCGGTATCCAGCGGTCGGGCGGCATGTCCTCAGTGATGCCGATGAGGAAGCCGTTGCCGGGAGCGGCCTCCTTCAGCATCTCGATCGTGAACTCCTCCATCTGCTCATCGGTGCGCAGGAAGACCGAGGAGGGGTAGTTGATCCAGAGGGCCTTGTCCGGCCACTTCTCGCGGGCCTCGGCAATCGAGAGGTCGCAGTCGGGCGGGGGCGTCCAGGCCTCGACGTAGTCCAGGCTGGTCTCAGCGATGGCGTCGGCGATGAGGGCGGTGTTCGCGTCGAAGTGCACGCCCACCATCTTGCCCCGCTTCTGCAGGATCTCGCACGCCTCTTCGTAGTGGGGGACATAGTACTTCTCAAATCGCTCGAGGCCGACGATCTCGGGGCTTACGTTGCCCCCGTAGTTGAAGTACATACACGGGGACTGAGCCAGGATCGGATAGAGGCGCCTGCGGTTCTCGACGATGGCGTCGAAGAGCTTCATCACCTCGTCCTGGCGCTCGGCCCACTCGACGGCGAACGTGTCCACGCCCATATACGTGTGGATGATCGCTTGCATCGGCTCGTAGCTGATGCCGCCGCGCATAATGGCGTCCCCGCCCATCATATCGCGCATCTTGAGCCACTCGTCGCAGTCCAGCAGATACTCCTGGGCATTGATCATGGCGATCAGCGGCTTGTAGTCCTCCGGGCCCTTGAAGACCTTCTCGAGGTGCCAGCTTGTGAAGCCAGCCGGCTCGGTGACCTGCGTGAGGTCGCCCTCGGGGGTGTGAGTGATGGTGCGCACGCGCGAGCGGCCGTTCTCGACGAAGGTCTGCGTCTCGCTGGTGATGCCGGGCGAGCGGGAGCTGTGAACTGAGGGCCGGCGCTGATGGATGCAGAGGCCCTCATTGCGCATCGTGCGCTCGGCCTCGCACTGGTGGAGCATACACTCGTAGATGGTGAAGGGGACGTGATCCACGTCCTCGAAGCGCAGGGCGCGCTCGACGCGCTGGCGAGGGGTCAGTTCCGTCGGCACGGTTGAAGGCCTCCTCAACGGTGCTCTCGACCGGCGTTGCGGAGGCGCATTTCCTCGCACGTCTGGCGCATCCCTGCCTCAGCGATTGACGCCACGTGAGGTCGCCCCGTATACTGCAGACAGCAAGGCACACGCGTGCTCGGCGCGGTATCATCCGCGCTTGTCAAGGGAGGTGTCTCTGTGATGTTCAGCAGAACTGTCGCACTGTCTTTGTGCCTGGTGATGTGCGTGGCGACGGTGGCGTTCGGTGAACGGCCAGCGACGAGGCTGATCGAGCCCGAGTGGCTGGCGGCAAACCTGGACGGCGAGGACATACGGATACTCGACGTGAGAAAGGACATCATGGACTACTGGCGCGGCCACATCCCCGGGGCTGTCTACCTCGACCCGGGAATGCTGAGATTGGCGGACCACGGGATTCCGGGGAAGCTCATGCCCCCGGCGCTACTGGCGGAGATGCTCGGGAGACTGGGCGTGACGAACGAGACGGGTGTCGTCGTCTATGCGGAGGGGAACGAGATGGACGCCACCTACGTTGTCTGGGCGCTTGACTACCTGGGCCACGAGAGCGTGGCTCTTCTGGACGGCGGCTTCGCGCGCTGGCAGAAGGAGAAGCGCACGGTCACGCAGGAGTACCCGCAGATAGCGCCCACGGAGTATCCCCTGCCCGCGCAGCTCGGGGAGGAGGTGAGGGCCACGCTGGAGGATGTGAGGAGCGCGGTGATGGAGGGCTTGGCCGTGCTGGTGGACGTGCGGCCGATGCCGATGTACACCGGGGAAGCCGGGGTCTGGCAGCGGAACGGACACATCCGCGGCGCCGTGCAGCACGTGGGCAAGAGCGACCTGAGTGAGGACGGAGCATGGAAGGACGAGGCGGAGCTTGCGGAGGCCTACGAGAGGCTTGGTGTGACGCCGGACAAGACCGTCATCACCTACTGCGGCATGGGGCTGGGATCCTCGCAGGTGTACTTCACGCTGAAGCACATCCTCAACTACCCCGACGTGCGGAACTACGACGGGTCGCTGAGCGAGTGGTCGAGCATTGACGAGCTACCGATGACTACCGGGCCGAATCCCTGACAGGTCAAGCAATCGGGAAGATGGGCCAGGCTCCCCGCGGCCCGTGCAGGTCTGCCGGCGGTCGCAGTTGAAAAAGGCGGGGAGCGGGTCGCCACGCGAGACGCAGGGCGTCGCAT
>CBFDBV010000570.1:0-2901 GCA_965603135.1 uncultured bacterium | reverse complement strand
CACGCCGGCCAGGAAGTAGCCGGTCCAGGCCAGCAGCCACAGGACTCCGGCGCCGATCAGCCCGCATCCCAGCATCTTCGTCTGTGACATTGCCTTCCTCCGAATCGCTTGCAGGCGCGCCTACCAGCCCCCGCCACCGCCTCCGCCGCCTCCACCACCTCCGCCGCCACCGCCTCCGCCTCCGCCGAAGCTGCCACCACCACTGCCCGACGATGATGGCGAGCTTGACAGCGTCGAAGACATCGAGTTGACCATCCCGAACAGGCCGTCGCTCATTGATTGCAGCGAGATGCTGGGACCGCCGACGCGGCCGCTGAGGCCGCCGCCCTCAGACGGAGCGGGAGTCCCGAAGGTGCTGTCCGTGTAGTGCGTGGTGTGGTACCAGACCGGCCCCGTCACCTCCAGCGGCCGGAACTGCTCGACCATATCGTGCTCAATGCCGAAGGCGATGGCATAGGGGAGGTACTGATCGAGAAGCTCCTGGGCCCGCTCTTTGTGGCCGAACAGCCGCAGGTGCTGGAGGTAGCGCTTGAAGGCCATCCACTTGGCCCGCTCGCGCGCGCCCAGGATCGTCTTCTGCGGCATCGCGGGAGCGAAGCACCAGACCACCACCCCGGACAGAAAACCCAGCACGCCCGCTCCCACCAGATCTCTGACATGGAAGATGCTTCCCGGGTTGAGGCCCACGGCGAAGAGTATGAAGATCGCCCCTGAGAGCATGGCGCCGATCCCGCGCTCGCCGCGCTTGATGCCCCTGAGCAGCAGCGGGATCCCCGCGACAAGCGCGACGCCCCTCCAGATAACCCCGCCGCCGAGCGAGAACACGCGCACATCCAGGTAGCAGACGAAGAAGGCCAGGATGGTGAGGAAGCCGGTGGCCACGTACGCCCAGCGCGTCGTCGAGGGCGAGACATCGAAGTACTCGCGGCTGACCACCTCTTCGTAGAGGTCCTCCTGGATCTGGTTGGCGGTCGTGTAGAACTTCTCGGACAGGTCGGAGAGCTCGGTCGTGTCGCCCGGGCCGCTGAGCTTGAGCTTGCCGATGGCCTTGGCCTCGAACTTGTCGAGGCCCTCGTCGAAGTCCTTGACCTGCGTGATCTCGAACTCGCGCTTGGTCCCCAGCCAGGAGCCCGCGGTCTTCTCGCTGATCTCGATGTAACCCTTGGCCGCGACGTTGACGATGGCCGCGACGACCTCCTTCATCCCCGTTCGCTCGTCAATGAGTGCGCCGGCCAGCGCCGGGCCGATGTCTGACGGCGGCTCAGCCAGGAACTGCGCGAACTCCCCCACCTCCCGGTCCTTCCCGTGCATCACGAAGTGCACGGACATACCCACCAGCACCAGCATCAGCGAGAACAGGAGGATGAACTTGCCGTAGCGCTCGTTCCACCAGCGGGTCAGTGACACTGTACGCTGCACCGCTCCGGCGGGGAAGCGGATCTGCATCTCCATGTCCGCCCCGGGCGGCAGATCGTAGGTCTCGCTGTAGATGGTCCCATCCGCCAGCAGCTCCGTGCTGGACCTGGAGCCGTAGCCGTACACCTGCACCTTGACCTGGTCGCGCGGGAACTGCTGGGGGAGCTGCACCCTCGCCGTCGCGAACTCCACCGCGGCGACCCGGTCGGGGAAGATCATCTTCCAGTAGAGCTCGTCATAGTCGCGTCCGTAGTTGAGGGCCCCGTGCACCTTGTACTTGAGGGTGAAGGTGATGTGCGCGTCCTGGTAGGGCGGGTCGGAGATCTCGCGGCTGCGCCACTTGACCCTGAGCGTGTTCGGGTTCAGGCGCTCGAGGACGAACCCGCCGCGATGGTCCACGCTGCCCCTGGTGTACTGAGTGGTCCCCTCCGACAGCTCGATGTCGCTGTAACTCTCCATCTTATTCAGAGCCAGGTCACGCGTTCCCCCGTTCCAGTCGCCGTCGAAGACGTAGTACTGCTCCTCGACCACGTCCAGCGTACTGTCGGGGTTGACGGTCACTCTCACGTCAATCCGCTCCCAGTACAGCTCACGAGCCTGGGCTGCCAGCGTGGAACAGATTGAGAGCGAAACGATGAACACGAGCGTCCTGCGCATCTCCATCAGCCTCCCTCAAATAGGACAGACCCCTCGTCCCGTAGGACAGACGCCTCGTCTGTCAGACGGTCGCGACCACCGTGACCTCCCCGCCTGAGCCCGGCGGCAGCGCCACGATGCAACCATCCGTCAGAAGATTCTCCGCGCTCTGGCCGTTCACCTGCACGCTGGCGGGCACGCAGCCGGCGGGCGTCGGTAACCGCAGACGCACCTGGGCCGCGAAGCCCTCCGGCAGGCGCAGGTGAGCTTCCACGGCATCGGCGTCCCCCCTGATGGTGAAGTCCACGCACCCCCAGCGCGTCGGCAGCCCGGTCACGCGCAGGGGCTCGTCTCCAGTAATCCATCGGTGCGCGACCGCCGGGGCGAGCAGCAGAACGTCCTCATCGCGCAGCTCGTAGGCCAGCGCCCAGCGCAGCATCAGCGGCGCTGTCACCTGGCAGGGGACGACCTGCCCCGCGTGAGACCGGCGCAGCCCGTGCTCGTCGGGCATGATCTCGACCTGCTCGTACGCCGCAAGCCAGCCCGCCGCCTGATGATGCGCCAGGTGCGAATACAGCAGCAACAGGTAGTGCTCGACCTCGCCCAGCTCCAGCATCGCGCGCGCGTAGTTGAGCACGGGCCAGTCGTCCAGGTGGCCGTGGAAGCGCGTCATCCCCAGCAGCTCGCCGCCGTGGCTGCGGCGGTAGGCGAAGATCTCGGCCACCGTCCCCCGGTCAACGATCCCCGCCGAGACCATCTCCGCGAAGTACCGGTAGTTGCAATAGGACGAGTGGCGGTCCTGGGTCATATGCTCGAAGGGCGTGCGCTGGGTCGGCCCGGGCGGGACGA
>CBFDBV010000569.1:0-2938 GCA_965603135.1 uncultured bacterium | reverse complement strand
ACCTGCTCAGACTTGTACTATGCGACCGCCGATACTGGCCGCGTCGGCCTTTCTGAACACAACCTCGTACTCAGCCCCTCCATTGACGGCACCGCGGCCCAGTTGCCGACAATCTGGGCACTCACCCCCCGGGGAGGCCCAGTGAGCGACGGCGGGTCCACGCCTTGGCCTGCCCACGGCGCAGGTGACCTCGCGCGGTCCAGAGAAGGGAGCACTCGCGGAATTTCCATCCACCGCGGTAACACTGCGCCGTTCGGGCCGGCACTGACGAAATGAGGCTGCGAGCGGCACGGTGATCCCGCCCAGGCGGGACGCGAGTAAACAGGCCACTGACGATACCGGCGAAGGCGGCCGGTTCATCCCTTCCACCGGCGACCGGTGCGGCCGTGACACGCCCTTCGAGAACCTCAGGGCGATGGCCGAAACGGCGCACACCTGCGGACGCTATTGAGCCGGTCCGGCCGTCCTCCGCATAGCCCAACGTTTCCCCAGGGAGGGTGGTAGCATGGCCTCGCGCCCAACCAGCATTCGGACACGCCGCGTCTGGCGCACGGAAGCCGACTTCGAGGCGTGCACGCGAGAGATCGGTGCGGATAGCACCCGCCGAGGTGTGCGGCTTGCCAGGTCTCGCATGATTCAGGACGAACGCGGCCGCACCCACATCCACAACAAGGAGCAGCTCAGCGACAGCCTCTGGGCGCGCAAGGAGTTCGTCCTGGCCGATGGCGATCTGGCTGACGGCAGGCTGTACTTCTACGGGACTGCTCAACACGTTGCCCTCAACGGTCGGCGTCTCAAGCCCGTGCGCAAGCTGCCCTCGACAGGCTGGAGCGTGGTGCGCGTGCCGGGCCGGTTCCTGCGCAAGGGCCGCAACGAGTTCGTATTCTCGGACGGCGGAGAGCTGCTGGTCGAGGATTCGGTTCATCCCGACCGCTCGGCGCGCAGTCTCGACGGGGGAGCGACCTGGGACTACGGTGCGCTCGGCCCGCAGGGGATGAACGATGGCGAATACCTGGTGCGCCTGCGCCTTGACCAGTATCCGCCCCGCGCCACGCTGACCTCACAGATCATTGATTTCGCAGAGTTGGCTGCCGGGAACGGCGTCCGCCCGTGTGTGGCAGATGTCCGCGTGCGTCTGAGGGCGGAGATGGATCGGCCCCCGGGCACCTCGCTCCAGCTCGAGGCGCGCACGGCCGGGCAACACGGCGCCTGGGGCCCGTGGCAGGCGCTCAGCAATGTCGTGCGCGGCAAAGGCCTGCCGCGGTACTTCCAGTGGCGCGCTTCTCTCAGCAGCACGTCCGGACGGGCGACCCCCACCCTGCGCGCGGTTGCCCTCGATGCCGATGTCACGATGGCGGCACGGTCACGGGGTAACGACGTCCGCGTCACACACGCCACCCCGGTCAATGACCTCGCCAGCTCGTACCGCTTCGCCTATCAGGAGCCTACAGAGCGTCTGGCGCGGTTGGTCAGGCAATACAAGCTCAAGCAGGTGGTCGCGGGGCGGCAGACGGAACTGGAGAAGCTGGTCGCACTTCGCAACTGGTGTCGGCACACGGCGCCCAAGGGCTGGGACATGGGTCGCACGCAGTGGTGCCCGCCGTGGGATGCGCTGGTCATCCTGGAGACGAATCGGGACCCCCGTGCCCTGTGTATGTGCACTCACTACTCCACGTTGTTCGTGCAGACCGCGGCGGCCCTGGGCTACGTGGCGCGGCACGTGATTCTGGATCACCATTGTGTCGCGGAGGTCTGGTGCAACGACCTGCGCAAGTGGGTACTTATGGACACCGGCAACTCGCACAATCCCATGCGCAACTGCCATTTCGAGCATGCGGGAGTGCCGCTCAATGCTCTGGAAATCCGGGGGCTGTGGCAGGCGAAGCGTGTGGCCGAGATCCGCGTTGTCCACCCGGGGCGCAGGAGCATCTCGGGAGATCGCGTCAAGCCGAAAACACAAGCCGCCTTCGAGAACTTCCGGCGGTTCGGCATCCCTCTGCGCAACAACCACCTGGACACGCCCTTCCCCGGCGAACTCACACAGGGCTCGGGCGAGTACTTCTGCGACGCCTACCTGTGGTGGGAGGATGCAGCCGCGCCGACGACGTCTCCGGAATACGGGCTAACCAGCAACCGGCCCGCCGACTTCTACTGGCCTGTCAACGAGACGGTCATCGAGCTTTCGGAGACGCGCCAGCCGGGGGTCCTGGCAGTGGCCCTCAGGACCGTGACGCCCAACCTGGCGAGGCTGATGGTCAGCCTGAACGGCGGCAGATGGCAGGAGAAGGCGGCCGAGTTTCAGTGGAAGTTGAAGCCGGGCGGGAATGCCATCGAGACGCGGAGCATCAACAGCTTCGGCGTCGCGGGGCCCATCGCCGACGCGGACCTGGAGTGGCGCGGATAGCCCCAACTATTCGCGTAGGTCGGCCTGCACCTGATCCCGCCGAGGCGGGATCAGGTGCAGGTGAAAGCGCGCCTTGGCGCGCTTTCAGCTTCCAGCCCGACAACACTCCCGGCGGTGGTCGCCACGGCTGTGGACCAGCGGCACGACGCAGGCAGGCCGACCCCTTGCACGGACGAGGAGCTTTTCGAGACCGGTGCCCCGAAGGCCCTCACGGGCAGGTATCTCAACCAGGTGGCCTTCTCGCCACGCGGCGCCTTCGACGGGCATTTGTCTACTACTACCTGCGCGTCAACTGCGCCACCGGCGCCCAGGCCTGGACCAGCCCCGTGTGGCTGACGCTCTGACCCGGCGTTGATCGGTTCCCGCGTCCTTCGCCGGAGGAGGTAGGTGCAATGAGGACCCTTTGCGCGGCTTCGATATTGGTCGCTTTTGCCCTGCAATCGGCCGACGCTCAGCCGGCGCCATTTAGGCAGTTCATTGAGGCCGAGGACTGCGAGCTGACCGACCTCAAGACCTACCGCAACCCCCTCAGCA
>CBFDBV010000568.1:0-2941 GCA_965603135.1 uncultured bacterium | reverse complement strand
CTCTTCCTGGCCGCGCATATGTGCTTCACGATGGCGAAAGCCGAGCGCGAGCTGGGATATGATCCCAAGATGCGCCCCGAGGATTCAGTGGTCGAGAACGTGCGCTGGATGTTTGACGAGGGTATCATCGAGAAGAAGTAGGGCCCGGGAGGAATACGCCGGGTGCACGGCCAAGAGATAGCATGGGAGGAAAGACGCATCACGAGCAGCCGGGATTCCGAATGCAGAGGTGACTTCGATGGGCATTGCCACGCGTACGCTTCTCTCGGGCCATGACATGCCGCTGTTCGGCCTGGGCACCTGGCAGCTTCAGGGCGACGCGTGCACGCAGGCCGTGCGCATGGCCCTGGAGATGGGCTACGATCTCATTGACACCGCGGACGACTACGCAAACCACGAGCAGGTCGCCGAGGGCATGGCTGGCTTCGACCGCTCGGAGGCCTTCGTCACCTCCAAGGTCTTCCGCCACGACCTGCACTATGATGACGTGCTCAGCACCTGCGAGAGAACCCTCGGCGAGCTTGCCACCGACTACGTTGATCTCTACCTCATCCACTGGCCCAACGAGGAGATCCCCATCGAGGAGACCCTCCGGGCCATGGCAAAACTGGTGGAGGACGGGATGGCGCGCAGCATCGGCGTCAGCAACTTCACCGTCCCCCTCCTGGAGGAGGCGCTCTCGGTCACCGAGGTCCCCATCTGCAACAATCAGATCAGCCTCAACCCGATGAAGTACGATCGCGAGCTGGTCGAGTTCTGCCAGGAGCGCGACATCCTGGTGACCGCGTATTCTCCGCTCGCTCGCGGCGGCGTCTTCGAGAACGAGGTGATCGTGGCCGTGGCGGAGGACATCGGCAAGACCCCCGGTCAGGTCGCCCTACGCTGGCTGGTGCAAAAGGGCCTGGTGGTCATCCCCAAGGCCAGCTCCGAGAGCCATCTGCGCGAGAACCTGGACCTCTTCTCGTGGGAGCTTTCGCCTGACCACGAGGCGAAGATAGACGCGCTCACTGCGTAGGGGCCTCATCAATCTGTCACCTACCGGGCCCGCCGTCAGAAAGGAAGCGCAGCGATTATGAGCACCGAAAGTAGGCGCCCGAACCTCCTCTTCATTATGAGCGACGACCACGCGGCCCACGCTATGACCTGCTACGGCAGCCGCATCAACGAGACGCCGAACATGGACCGCATCGCCAACGATGGCGTGCGCCTCGACAACTGCTTCTGCACCAACTCCATCTGCACACCCAGCCGCGCCTCCATCCTCACCGGCAAGTACAGCCACCTCAACGGGGTCTTTACCCTCAACGACAAGATGGACGGCCGCCAGATGACCTTCCCCAAGCTGCTCCAGGAGGTCGGCTATCAGACCGCCATCTTCGGCAAGTGGCACGTGGGCCACGGCGGCATCCACGATCCCACCGGCTTCGACTACTGGCGCGTGCTCCCGGGCCAGGGACTGTACCACGACCCCGTGATGTATGACATGGGCGAGGAGAAGACCTACCCCGGCTATGTCACCGACCTCATCACCGACTTCTCTCTGGAGTGGCTGGAGCAGGCCGACCGCGACCGTCCCTTCTGCCTGCTCACCCATCACAAGGCCCCCCATCGCCGCTGGGAGCCGGACGACAAGCACGCCGACCTCTACGAGGACATTGACATCCCTGAGCCGCCGACCTTCGACGACGATTACAGCAACCGCTCGCACGCCGCCCAGATCGCCCAGATGAGAATAGACCGCGACCTTACTGAGCAGGACCTCAAGATCCCCCCGCCCGAGGGCCTCGCCGGCCAGGCGCTAAAGCAATGGAAGTACCAGCGCTACATCAAGGACTACCTGCGCTGCGTGGCCTCGGTTGATGACAACGTGGGCCGGATGCTCGACTACCTCGACGATGAGGGCCTGACCGAGGACACCGTCGTCATCTACACCTCCGATCAGGGCTTCTTCCTGGGCGATCACAACTGGTATGATAAGCGCTTTATGTATGAGGAGTCCCTACGCATGCCCTTCGTGGTGCGCTATCCGCGCGAGATCGAGCCGGGCACCACCAACGATGACATCATCCTGAACACCGACTTCGCGGCGGCATTCCTGGATTATGCGGGCCTCGAGACGCCTCGCGAGATGCAGTCCCGCAGCTTCCGCGACAACCTGCGCGGTCAGACGCCCGCTGCCTGGCGGACCTCGTTCTACTATCGCTACTTCATGCACCTGCAGGGCGGGCACCATGTGACCGCGCATTACGGCGTGCGCACAGAGCGTTACAAGCTCATCTTCTACTACGAGGAGGAGCCGGGGCCTCAGGAGTGGGAGCTGTTCGACCTGGAGCAGGACCCGATGGAGATGTGCAGCGTGTACGACGACCCGGACTATGCCGAGGTGGTCGCCGAACTCAAGGATGAGCTTGCCCGCCTGCGCTCCGAGGTCGGCGATCAGACGAACCCGTGGTTGGACTGACGCACCAAACCCACGCGTAGGTCGGGCTTTCAGCCTGCGCGCCGTAGCCTTGGCGGAGGCGGGCCCGACACCTCGGCTACTCGCCACTCGCCACTCGCAACGAACACACAACCCGAGGGCAGATCAAGTGATTGCGAACACACTGCCAACCGTAGACATCGAGGGCCACCACATCTCCCGCCTCGTCATCGGCACCAACTGGTTCCTCGGCTATTCGCACCAGAGCGCGGCCAAGAGCCGCTGGATCCGACGCTATCAGACTGCCGAGCGCATCGCCAGCGTGCTCGAGGTCTGCACTGCCGGCGGCATGAACTTCATCGTCGGCCCCATCAGCGACCTCCTGCACGAGGCCCTCGAGATGCACGAGGCCGAGACCGGCCGCCACATCACTTGCATGCTCACACCCGGGGCCGACACGACCGACGACCTGCTGCGCAACATTGACCGCTGCGCGGAGCTGGGCGCCGAGTTCTGCTCGCC
>CBFDBV010000567.1:0-2948 GCA_965603135.1 uncultured bacterium | reverse complement strand
TGCACCCCAAGGAGATAGCCCTGGAGGACGGCGTCCTGAGCTTCTACCTCTACCCGCGCAGCCTGGGCGAGCCACTGCACCTGCACATCGGCTGCGCGAAGACGCACACCATCGCCCTCTGGTTCGGGCCGCAGACGAAAAGCTCCGAGCCGTTGGAGTACGTGCGAGCGCGGATGAACTCGAGCGACTGCGGGTCACCGATGTACTTCCCCAGCCCCGAGTGGTTGTGCGCCAGCAAGGTCTGGGGGGACATCCTACCCCGGCAGCCCGGCCGCTTCAAGCTGTTCGAGGCGATGGCGGCCCGGCGCGTTGAGCTGGATTTCGTGAACCGGCGCGCGAACGGCGCAGGCTCGGGGATGATGAACTTCGGCGACATCCCCTGGGGCAACAACTGGTGGGCGAACATGGAGACCGCGTATATGCACGCGCTCTTCATTCAGTTCATCCGCACCGGTGAGCGGCGCTACTATGACCTCTTCGAGCAGGCGGTGCGGCACTTCCGCGACGTGGACGTCAACCACGCCGACATCGAGGGCTGGGACTACGGGCTCTGGATAATGCCGGGCTACCTGCCGGAGGCCTTCTGCAAGCTGTGCGCGGAGGACGAGACGCTGCGTGAGCAGGCGTTCTACTGGACCGGCACCCAGCCGCCGGGCAAGGGCGGCGTGCATCGTCACAGCTACCGTCATTACGGGAACGCCGACGGCTCGCTGCGGACGCTTGACCACCACCAGGAATGGAAGCGCGGCAAGCACTACTCGGGAAGCTGCGATGTCGGCGGGCACGGGTGGTTCGTGGGGCTGCTCGATCACTACCTGCTGACCGGCGACGAGCGGTCGCTGAACGTGGCGAAGATGTGCGGCGAGTGGGTGCTCCAGCGCGAGCGCGAGGGCTGGGGGCGCGACAACTGGCGCCACGTCAACCTGATGGCGCTCTATCGCGCCACCGGCGACAAGCGCTACCTGGAGCAGGTGCGCCGGGCCATTGAGCATATGTACGACGATCGCGCCAGCGTCGTGCAGCGCCTGCGCGAGCAGAAAGAGAAGCTGATGTCGCCGTACTACACCATCCTGCAATTCGTGCGGCGCTACCATCGCTGCACCGGCGATGCCGAGGTCGCGCGGATGTACGTCGAGATGCTGGACCCCTGGATTGACAACATGCTGTGGACCGACTCGAACGTGGGGCGCGTCTTCGAGTACATCCGCGACTTCCGCGACAGCCGCTGTCACACGGACTTCGCCGACCTGGCCTACGCCTATCTGCTCACCGGCGACCGAAGCTACGTTGACCGGAGCCTTCCCACCTTCGAGCTGTACATACCGTTCGGCGATCACTCGACCTCTCTGTTCGCAAGTCCCGAGTACCTCTATGCCCTGGACAGGCTGGGCGTAGACGCTGTGAACGCGCCGCCGCCGCAGCTCTGGTACGCCCGGGACGCGCACTGGTACGATCCCGATGATCGGCCGGTCACGCTGGTGGTCTATCAGGCGGCAGGATACCGGGTGCCTGCCGAGGACACCACCGGCGTGGTGCGGGTGACGACGCCGTCGGGGAAGACGATGGAGCAGAGGGTGAGCCGCGGGGGCCTGGAGGTGTATCGCTTCGATGTGCCCGCGGACCGTGAGACCGGCCCTTATCTCATCCATGCCGAGGCTGAGGGGTTACACTTCAACTTCGGCTGCACCGAGGCCCTGCAGTCGGGAGCGCCCGCCCGGACGGTCGAGGGCAAGTTCGGGAAGGCGGCCTTGCTGAGCGATTCCGCTCGGCTCACGTATCCCCTCGCGGAGAACATCCGGCTCCAGGAAGGCACCATCGAGATGTGGATACGGCCCGAGTGGAGCAGCCCCGCCCAGCGGGACGCCGACGTTGACTACCACTATCACTACCTCATTGACACGCGCGACCGCGAGTACGACTACGGCTTCCAGGTCTACCTCTACGACTCCGGCAAGCAAGGCAGCGGCAAGTCGCTGCACGCCGGCTGGGGGGCAAAGGACGCCGGCGACGGTCTCGCGGCGCCTTGCGGTTGGCAGGCGGGGCAGTGGCATCACGTGGCCTTCAGTTGGAAGCAAGTCGCCGAGGGCACCGCCGATGCCTGGCTCTACGTGGACGGGAAGCTCGTAGCCTCCGAGGAAGCGATGGAGAGCTTCCCGCCGCGCCTGGATGAGACGATCACCCTGGGGACCAACACTCCGGCCACCGGCAATAGCTCCGCCAGCGCTGCGCTCGACGAGGTGTGCATCTCCGACCTCGCCCGCGAGCCGACCCTCGACCCACCGGAGGCCGACGAGCACACGCTGTTTCTGTGTCGTTTTGACCGGGACGGAGTCTTCGAAGCGGACGTGAGCGGGGGTCAGCGAACGGATCAATAGCGGGTTGCAGGGCCGCACGCACGCTCTGACACAGAGGTGAGCGCGATGACAACGTACATGCACGTAAGCACCGCGATGCTGGTTGCGGTTGTTTGTGTCGGTGCAGGAGCGACGGAACCGCTCAAGGACGAAGGCGCGGCTGTGCTGGTCCAGGACGGACGAGAGGCCGAGGCCTGGACGAAGTGGGGCGACCTGGGCGACGAGTTCATCAGCGTTAGCACCGACGACGAGGTCGCGATGGAGGGCAAGCACTCCCTCCGCGTCGAGGTGCGACTGACGCCGGACAACAACTGGTGGCCGTCCCTGAGGCTGGCGCTGCCGCCGGAGTTGGACACCTCGAAGCACAATCTGCTGGAGCTGCACGTGTACGTGCCTGCTGACGGCCCTGCGCTGCCGGACCGGCTGATTCAGGCGGTGTTGTATCAGGCTGACAAGACGCTCAGTTCGGCGGTGCTGGTCAAGCCCGAGCGCGGGACGTGGAACCGGCTGGCCCTGGGTCTGGGAGGGCTGAAGAGTCCGGCGGAGAACCCGGCCCGGGTCAAGCTGTCCTGGCGCACGCCCAGCACGGAGGAG
>CBFDBV010000566.1:0-2978 GCA_965603135.1 uncultured bacterium | reverse complement strand
CCTCGGCCAGCATCGCCGCCGACCGGGCAGTGGCCAGCAGCTTGTCGTTGCCGAAGCCGGGGCCGTACTCGTCAACTTGAATGCCCGACATCGTCTCCGTGCCCCAGCCGGGCGTCTCGCGCCAGTACTGCAGCATCTCCTCGGCGGTGGGGGACCCCTCACCGCGCAGGCCGGGGGCCGTGCGGTTCATGATCCAGCTTCGCCCCCGCCCGACCCACTCGTGTGCCTCGGGGATGTCCGGCTTGTGGCTCTCGATCATGTTGCAGTTGGGCAGCGTCCAGGCGCTCAGACGCTCCCAGGTGTGGGGGCCGAAGGGCGTGATGCGCGGCGAGGTGGGATAGACGTTGTGCACCAGCGCCGGGATGGCGCGCACGATGATCTGCGTCGGCTGGCCGGCGGCCCTGAGCGTATGCCTGCCCGCGGGAAGCAGCCGCATGGCCTCGGCCGTCTGGCCTTCGCGCGACCGCGCGATCGGGTCTGCCTCGTCATCCAGCCGCAGGGCCGCCTTACCCTCCAGCGCGAAGAAGCACCAGCCGTCTCGCGGGTTCATGAACTCGATCTCGCGCCTGCCCAGCAGCCCGCGCTCGGCGGCGTTCATCAACTCGCTGCACAGGTTGTTGACGATCTCGATGCGCTGTTCGCCACCGGGCAGCACCGTCGCGAGCCCGGTGGTGGCCGCCAGCTCGCGGCCCTCCCGGTCCACGAAGGCCGCGCGCACGTCGTACGCGCCCCAGGGGATGTCATCTGCGTCGAAGGTCACGCGCGTCTCCGGCTCCGGCGCCTTGATGGTCCGTCGCGCCACCACCTCTCCGCTGGCCCGCGACGTCAGGGCCACGCTGAGCCGCCCCGCCGCGCGCAGGCTCTGCACGATCGCCATGTGCACCCGCATCGCGACCTCCGGCGTCTTGCCCGGCGCCATGCGCCGCCGCCACGGGTTCTCCACCTGCAGGCGGATCGCTTCCAGGTAGGCCCGCGAGGTGGCCCCCGACTCCTGGGTGTCCACCACCCCGCCGTGGTCCACCGACACCGTGATGCCGCCCCCCTGCGTCCTCGGCTCAACCAGGTACAGGTCCGTGCGGCGGCTGAACAGGGGCTCCAGGTCGGCATGGCCTAACAGCACGTCGGCTGAGCCCTGCGGCTCGAGGGCCACGGTATCCCCGGTCACCTGCTCCGCCCCGTCCGGGCCGATCACCCGTCGCTCCACCCGCGCCTGCCTGGGCTGGTCGGTCCAGTTGCGGAGAGACGTGTAGATGGCCGACCGCGGGCCATCGTCGCTCACCTCAAGACACATGCGGCTGCGCCCGATCTGCACGGTCGCCTGGCTCTGGAACGCATCTCGCACCTCGTCGGGCGACAGCGCGCGGTTGTACAGGCGGATGTCGTCGAGGTCGCCTTTCGGGCAGCCGCCCGCCCACATGCCCGACATCCTGCCCCTGGTGGGCGCCTTGGAGATGGGCAGGGGCATCCTCGTCTGACTGACCGGCTCGCCGTCCACGTAAAGGACGGCGTGCATGGCCCCCGAATCGCACACCACCGTCACGTGCCGCCAGGCTCCGTCCAGCAGGTTGGCGTCGGCGGTCAGATACGCATTGCGCTTACCGTCCGCCCACTCGAACATGAGCTGGCCGTAGCAGCTCAGACGCAGGTTCAGGTTCCGCTGGACCCCGGCCCCGCTGTCGCCGAAGATCAGCCGGTTGGTGGTGGGCGCGTCGGACGCTGGGGTCTTGATCCAGACCATCAGGGAGATGTCGCCGACGAGGTTCATGCCCTCAACGTGGGCGTAGGTAACGATATCATCCACGCCGTCGAAGCGTAGCGCGTGCCCGCGTGGCGACCCCACCCACTCCGGCCCGTCCAGTTGCGCGTCATGCCCGTTGCCGGTCAGGTCGCGCGCGACCTGACCATCGCCCTCATCGAAGGTCCAGTGGGCCACCAGGCCCTCTTCTGCCCGCGCCTCGTCGCCGGCGGTCACCGCCAAGCCCAGCAGCGCCGTCACCAGCACCCGTGCGATTGTGTGCCCTATTGATCTCATTGATCTCTCCTCGCCCACGCCGTGTTGACCTGATAGTGTACGAAGAAGGGCGCTCCTGGAGCAGGCTGCGAAGGCCGGGAGCAACGCGCTGGGCCGGTTATAGGGAATGGGGAATAGGTCATGGGGGACTGCGCGCCGATGCGGTTAGTTGTTCCCTGTTCCCTATTCCCCATTCCCTATGCCGCTGGTGTCTATGGGCTTGAAGCCCAGCTTGAAGGCGGGCGAGTCGGGCCGGAGCGTGTAGTCGTCCCCGCCGGGGTCCACGAAGCCCGGATCGGCCCAGAGCGAATGGGCGTCGAAGCCCAGCGCCTGCCACTCCGCGAAGGTGCTCGCGTCGGGGCTGATGACCTTCGGGTCGGTCAGCCCGGGACAGTAGTAGAGGTTGTGGTCGAGGGTGACGACCGCCTCGGTCAGGGCGCGGGCGGAGAGGACGGCCGCCTCGGGGTCGGTGTAGTAGAAGATGTTGCGGCGCACCACGAGGCCGGTCGAGTTGTCCGCAAAGTTGGAGATGCGCATCTGGTACTTCGTGCCGCCCACGAAGATGTTGTTTGCCACGACGTTGTCCTTGCCGCCCTGGAGCATGATGCCCCCCAGCGGGCTGCGATAGGTGATGTTGCCGGTCACCGTGTAGCCGCCCGCGAACGAATCGAGATAGATGGCCCACGCCCCGAGGAGAGGCTCCTCGAACTCCGAGGAGTACCCGACCGTGTCCGCGACGATGTTGCCCCGGATGACGCTGCCGGAGCGCAGCTCGCGGTCGTGCTGGGTGACCTCGATGGCGCCGGTGTCATAGGTCTCCAGGTTGGTGCGCTCCACGCGGTTGAACTCGATCACGTTGCGCAGACCGCCGTTCTTGATGGTGATCCCGTAGCGGGTCATGTCGTGGATCCAGTTGTGGGCGATGAGATTATCGTCAGTGCCCGCGCCCTGCAGCACGACGCCTCCG
>CBFDBV010000565.1:0-2980 GCA_965603135.1 uncultured bacterium | reverse complement strand
GTCCGCTGAGCAGCTGCCGGAGCTTCTCGCGTCCGCGGTGCAGCCGCACCCGGACCGCCCCCGCGCTCAACCCCAGCGCCTCCGCGACCTCCCCGACCGAAGCCTGCTCCAGATAGAAGAGCGTCAGGGGCAGGCGGTAGCTGTCCTCAAGCGTCGCCAATGCCTCCAGGGCCGCCTGGGCCATCGGCGAGGGCTCAGTGTCGGGCCGGGCCGCTGGCTCCGTGCCCGCTTCGCTGAGCGGGGCCTGGCGCCGTGCCTGGCGCGCGCGAGTTCGCTGGTGTTGCTGACAGACCTTGACGGCGACGCCGCGCAGCCACGGCCCGAAGGGTCGCCTGGGATCATAGCGGCGGAGGCTCTCGCAGGCGCGTATGAAGGTCTCTTGCGCCGCGTCCTCCGCGTCCGGGCCGCTGCCCAGGAGGGCCGCTGCCAGCCGGTAGATGGGCAGATGATGGCGCTCGACGAGTTCGGCGAAGGCCTCCGCATCGCCGGCGCGGGCCAACTGCGCCAGCCGCTGGTCGTCCAACCGGGCGACAGGTTGGCTGGCCGGCTGCTGCCGGGGGTGGGTTGGGGCCATGTGCGGCCCTCCATACGGTATTCGCTTCGAATGGCCCAGAGGTTACATCCCAGCCCACCGCCGGCCACCGCAGGCGGGTCTTCCCCCTTCGCCAAGGCTACGGGGGACAGGGAAAGCCCCGCCCTCCTTACGACCCGACGACGTCAAGGCATATACCAACGGATGGTCAAACGTCGAACACGACGTGGACCTCCAGGCGGTCGCCAAGCTGCCGGATGCGGAGGTCGTGATAGGTGACAGCCTTGATGTCCTGCCCCCGGTGCTCGCCGATCTCCTCGACAGGCACAACGCCCACGGAGCAGCGGGCCCCACGCTCGTCGGCACCGATCACCTGCGCGGTGACGGGCATCAGCCCCTCAAGCTCGGCCAGGAGCAGAATCTCGCGCAGGCAATCCACCAGTGTCTCCTCGGCGTTCTCGCCCGCGCCGCGTATCTCCACCTGCGAGACCGGCTCCAGGGGCACCTCCACCAGCAGGGCGATCATTCCCAGCGCGGCCTGCTCGATGAGCCCGCGCAGGTCCGGCGCCCAGACGCGGATCTTGAGGTCCGCAGTGTGCTCCAGCGGCTCGAAGCCGGCCTCAGGAAGGCGGTCGCCGTGATCTGTCATAACTAGCCGCCCGGCTCAACCACGAACTCTACCTGCGTGCGGTTGCCGCTCAGCGCGCTGGTGACAGTCACGATCCAGGTGCCCGCGGGGTCGTTCAGCGCGAGGGGAATGTGACTTGCCGCCGTATCCCCCCGTACTACCAGGTTCTGCGCATAGTCGCGCGCCTCGCTGCCGTCGGGCCTCTGCACGGTGATATGCACCGCCTCGGGCACGCGGGGACCGCCGGTGCGCTTGACATCGTATGCGAAGACCTCGCCGGGACGCGCTCGGGCGTCGCCCTCGGGAACCGCCACCCTGACCGACAGCTCCCCCAGCGGCTCGGGGCTGAGGCAGTACACACACACCTGGCCCGGGGCGATGGGCACGGTGATCTTGTCGAGCTTGCCCAGGTGCTTGCGCTGGCGCATCGAGTAGACGTGAGCGGACGCAGGCAGCGCGACCTCGGCCACCTCATCCTCGGCGCCCCCATCATGGGTACGGAGCAGCCCGAGGATCGTCAGGTCGCCCAGAGCATAGCGCACGACCTCGACGTGCGGGGCCAGGCCGGACTCGAAGGTCACCAGATACTGAGGCGCGATCCCGACCTGGCCGAGAAGGGCGAGCAGGATCGCCCGCACCTGCTTCTCGGTGGGACTGTGAAACTTACGCTCGTTCGCGAACTGCGACAGGTCGAGGTTCAGGTAGATGGCCTTCCCCTGCCCCACCTCGTTGACCAGCAGCGCCGGCGCCGCGGCCTCGCCGACACCTGAGCCGAGCGCCTGCGCGCCGTCGGCCGCCAGGTTGGACTCGGGGACTGTGATTCTCACCTCGGTGCCAGGGCCCACGTCGGGCCCCAGGTTGCCCGTGACGCTGAGGGCCGCCGCCGGCGGCTGGCCGGTAGCCTCCGTACGCCTGACGCCGAAGAGGTCGTCAAGCGCGGGCGGAGCCTGGGTGCGGCAGTGATCATCCATCGGCGCGCAGCGCATATCCGCGAGCACGGCGCCGCCGGCCGCTACGAACTGCCGGACTTGCTCCTGCTCGCGGGCCGAGACGGCCAGCGAGTCAGGGAGGATCAGCAACTCAAAGCCTTCCAGGACGAGCTTGCCGCTCTCGATCTGCTCCTGGCTGAGGAACTCGTACTGAAGGCCCAGGTCCTCCAGGAGCTTGACCCAGGCGTCGCGCACCGCCTCGATCTCGCTGACCCGGCCGGTCAGCTCGGCGGCCTGGATGGAGGCCTGCGAGTAATGCAGCGCGATGCCGTCGTGCAGGCGCTCGGCCTGGCGCACCTGCGCCCAGATGCCGGACTTGAGTTCGCGCAGGTTGTCGCGCGTGTCGCGGCCGGCCTCGGAGAAGGTCAGGTCGCCGTAGAAGAACAGGTGGGTGGTCCAGGCGCTGATGCCGATGGTGTCGTGCAGCAGGCACCACCACATTCTGTGCTCCAGGGCGCGGCCGCTCCCCCAGTAGCCGGCGTTATAAGGGGCCTGCGCGACGCCGGTGTCCTTGGCAAACGAGCGGCGCATCTCGTTCGACCAGGCCGTGTTGTAACTCTCCCAGAAGTTGAAGGCCTTCGACATCTTCCACCAGTCCATGCCGTTGCCCGCGCGCGGGGACTGCGTGCCGGACATGCCGACCTTCGGGTCAGGGTCAACCTCGGCGATGCTGTCATAGACGAAGCTGAAGAAGTCGGCCAGGGCGGTGTTCATAAAGGTGCGATGGTCCGCCCAGGGCGCGGGGTTGTCGGCCTGCTTCGCCTCGGCGAGGGTCATCGGCACCACGTCATCCCACGCGGCGTAATCCGTGGCCCAGGTCGCGTTCAGCTC
>CBFDBV010000564.1:0-2997 GCA_965603135.1 uncultured bacterium | reverse complement strand
AGGTCCATCGCCTGCTCCAGGGTCGCCGAGCCCACCATGAAGAAGCTGCAGGTCAGCCCGCCCGCCAGCGCGCGGGGCACATCCACGTGGTAGCGGTCATCGGGCTCGGTGACGTCGAGGTGTTCGCCTCTGGACTGCCGCAGGACGAGCGTGTCGTTGTGCGCGTCAACGATGACGGCCGTCTCGTGCAGCTCGCGGGCGCGGTCTGAGATCTCCATCGCAGTCTCCCTGTGACTTCGCTGAGCTTTCGGCAGCGGCGGAGGTTCGCCGCCGGCGTCAGCAATCCTCCGCGCCTATGCCGTCAGCGGGGAAATCGCCCGCATCATGCGGCAGGTCACAGGCTCCCGGCGTAGAAGTTGCCACGGGAACATGAGGCAGCTTGAGGGCCGGGATGTCATCACGTGTGCGGGGCTGACGGCCGCGGTGGTCGTGCTGCTCGAGTGGCTGGCCCGCTACTCGGCCGACCAGGTCTTCCTTGAGGAGGATGTTGGGGAGGCTGTGACCGTTCTGCTCAAGTGGGCGCTCATGATCGGCGCCGCCGCGGGCATTCCCAGGATCTGCTACCAGCGCTTCGCGCTCGAGGGTTGGCGCGCCTTGCGGGCCGTCCTGCCCGTGGCCGCACTGGCAGGCCTGGCCGGCGCGCTGCTCGCCGACGCTGAGCTGTTGACGAAGCTCGCCGACCCCGTCACCTCCGGCCAGGCCCTGGGCGCCTTTGCCGCGCAGGTGGCCGTGCGCATCGTCGCTTTTCTTGTGGCTGGCGTAGCGGGGGCCGCGGCCCCGGGTGCCGTCCCGATAGACACGCGCGGTTGGTGGGCTGGCGACCAGTGGTCGCCGATGCAGCCCTTTGCTCAGGGCGAGGTGGAGGCCACCTGCGAGCGTGCCCGCGGCTACTACGAGCGCGGCAATCTCGCCTTTGCCGAGACTGAGTACCGCAAGGCCTTGCTGTTGGACTCCGGCTCCGTGGATGCGCACCTGGGCCTCGGCTACGTCGCCATCTACCTAAGCAAGCACGGCGTCGCCGAGCAGGAGTTCAACCACGTGTTTTCGCTGGGCGGCCGCGACGCCGAGGCCCACGCCGGACTCGGCTATGCGGCGCTGCTGCGCCGCCAGTACAGCGCCGCGCGCGAGGAGTTCGAGCGGGGCCTCGACTGCGATGCAGACTGCGTCCCCGCGCTTGTCGGCATGGGACAGATCCACATGGTGAGGGGAGACTACCAGGCGGCCCTCCCGGAGTTCCAGCGCGCGGTCGAGGTGGAGCCCGGCAATGCCAACGCCCAGGACGGCCTGGGCGCAGCGCACCTGGGGCTCGAGCGCTACCACGAGGCCCTCCAGGCCCTCGACCGCGCCATCCAGCTCAGGCCCGAGGACGCGGACGCCTACTACCGCCGCGGACTGGCGTACTCGGAGGTCGGCGACCGCGAGCGAGCACTGAGGGACTGGGCCAGGGCGCTGGAGTTGGCCCCGAGGGCGTGGTTCGCCGAGGAACTCCGCGGCGAACTTGAGGGAGGAGACGGTATTGACGACCCGGACCAGGTCTGAGAGTGTGTCTGAGAAGGAGGACGGGTTGCCTAACCCGCCCCGTGAGCTCTGAGAGGAGTGCCAGGAATCCGGAGCGCAAGCGCTCCGCTGGAGCAGTGTTGGGCACGCGCTCAGCCCTGACACAGGGCTTGCCTCGTGCAACCCTCAATCCCAGCGCAGGGCTTGCCCTGCGTGAGCCTGCAAGGAGTACCGCACTATGACCTCGCGCGAGATCATTCGGCGGGTGCTGGAGTTCGACAACCCGCCGCGCATCGGCTTCACCTACTCGGACTTCGACGGCCAGCCGCGGCTGCGCGATACGGTCGGCGTAGGACCCGCTGCCGATCCGAGCTTCGAGGAGAGGCGCTGGCTGGATGACGAGGGCGGCGAGCAGTGGACGGATGAGTGGGGCTGCACCTGGCGGCGGATCGTGGGCAGGACAAAGGGGGGAGAGGTGGTTGACCCGCCCATCAAGACCTGGGACGATCTGGAGACCTACCGCCCCGCAACGCTCGACGACCCTTCGCGCTATGAACGCGGCCCCGAGGTCCGCGAGAAATACCCGGACAAGTACATGCTCGGCAGCCTCCCGGGCTGCTGCTTCAACCGCGCTCGCTACCTGCGCGGCTTCGGCCAGTACCTGGAGGACTGCGCCGCCGAGCCGGAGCAGGTCAGGCGGCTGAACCAGACCATCAGCGACATCGTCATCGCGCAGGTGGACATCTACGCCGAGATCGGCTGCGATGCCGTCTTCTACTGCGAGGACTGGGGCACTCAGGACCGGCTGCTGGTCAGCCCCAGTATGTGGGACGAGATGTTCCGCTGGACCTTTGAGCGGCTGCTCAGCCACGCGCACAAGCGGGGCCTGAGAGTCTGGATGCACTCGTGCGGGTGCATGACCGACATAGTGGCGCCGCTGGTGGAGATGGGGATGGACCTGTTTCAGTTCGACCAGCCGGAGGTCCACGGCCTGGACTACCTGGCGCAGTACCATGGCCAGGTGACTTTCTGGTTCCCGGTGGACATTCAGAAGATCCTGCCGACTGGCGATGAGCGACTGATCCGCGCGAGGGCGCGGGAGATGGTGGAGAAGCTCGGCCGCGGCGGGGGGCTGATCGTGAAGGACTACGGTGACAATCACTCCATCGGCGTGGACCCACTCTGGCAGCACTGGGGGTACGAGGCCTTCCTGGAGCACGGTGTCTTCGACCCCGCCGAGGCGAACCTGGACGGGTCGCAGCTCTAGGTAGACACTACCGTGGGGCAGGCTTCCAAGTCTACCCGCCATAGCCTTGGCGACGGCGGGCCTGCCAGTGCCGTTCATCAGTGCCGTTGCTGCATGCTGACCGTCGGCCGCCCTCGGCGCCCGCGCCATGCCGTTGGCGTTCCTTGCTCGCAACTGTGCGACCGAAGGGAGCACACCCATGATCTATGACTGGCTGTGTCAGGAGGCTCACGCGATCTCGTCGTCGGCGCTGC
>CBFDBV010000563.1:0-3007 GCA_965603135.1 uncultured bacterium | reverse complement strand
CCTCGTCAATCAGACCAAGGGCGCGCTCCCTGTCGGTCTCGGCAAACCGAAGCGCGAGGTAACCAATGGCGAGAACCCGCTCGCGCTCGTTCCGCACCTGGCGTGCCCAGTTGAGAGCCCGTTCCGGGTCCTTGGCGGCCATCTCATACGCGAACTCGCCGGAGCCGCCCACCCGAGTGATGCCCCCGCGGCGCATTCTGGAGAGCAGTTGCTCCGCCTGGTCTGGGTCCCGCGAGGCGAGGGCGCATGCCATCTTCTCCAGATGATCGTCATGCCCATAGGAGTTAGGGCCCTCGGTCGGGATTCCCTCCAGCAGCGATAGCGCGGCCTCCAGGTCCACCAGGCACATCGCCTCAGCCACGGTCCCCCGCGTGTGGCAGTCCTCCCGCTCCTCCTTGCCGAGTTGCTGTGCCATGGCGAAGGCCTCGTTCGCCACCTGCTCGCCTTCGGTACGGCCCAGTTGCACCAGCCCGCGGCCAGCGTCCGCCAGGGACAAAATGCCCCAACCCTCGGTCCCTATGGCGCGGGCGGCGCTGGCCGCCAGGCTGAAGGCCTCCGCCGCCAACTCCGGGTTCCTCGGCATCAGCTTGCGGCCGAACTTGTTGAGGTGGTAGGCGCGGGTGTATGCGCTCTCTGCGTTCCAGAGGCGGTCAATCGCCGCGTCGGGATCGGTCTCCAGCAGCGCGTCGGCAAGCCCAGACAGCATCAGGCTCTCAGTGGGTTCGCCCTCCTCGTCCCACACCTCAACGCCCCTGGTCGGGTTCACGCGGGCCAGGGCGCCGAACATGATCCCGTCGTTGTGAGTCCTTGTCCCGCGAGTTAGCTCTATGCCTTCAAGCGCGATCTCCTCGGCGAGCCTCCTGTCGCGTTCGAGATCGAGCGCCGGCGGATTCCCCGGCGCCTCAGGCCTGGGGCCGTCCGAGGGCAGAAGCACGATCTTGAGGTCGGTGCTCCCGGTCGGCGCGAGGGCTCCGGTGAAGTAATGGTCTGCCGACTCCGCGAAGGCCCAGGCATGACCCTCGAAGAGGCCAGTCAGTTCGAAGCGGCCCTGCTCATCGGTCACCGTTGAGACGCGCTGAGGACCATCGCCCGCGTTGAATACAGTGACGCCCGCCAGCGGCTTGCCCGCCGCGTCCACAACTACACCTGCCAGGCTGGCGCGGGCGACCACGACGGTTATGTCTCCCAGGTCATGCACTCCGCCGCGCGCCGCCGTCCACTGCTCGGTCTCAACGAAAGCGTGCCCCGCGCCGCTGATGCGCACCGTGTAGTCCCAGTCGGGTATCAGCACCGGCGACTCAAAGCGCCCATCCTCGTCCGTGTCTAGCTCCTCGATACTCCGAAGCCGTGTGTAGGTATGCCCTTCGCTGGTCCGCTCCTGTTGGTGCATGATGGTTACGCCGGTGCCTGCAACTGGCTCACCCCGGTCGTCGAGGACGCGACCGATCACGCGGCTTGCGGCCCGCTCAGAAATGACAATGCGGACCAGGCCGTCGCGCGCGCCGGTCCTCAGGGGCGCGGGATTCACGCACACCGCGTTCTCCGACCTGGCATAGATGCCCCCGGTCGCCTCAGGGTTCAGCGCGGTAAGCTCGAACTGTCCCTGCTGGTCGGACACGGTCCTGATCTCGCGCCGGAACTGCTCCTGGGCGTTCTGCGCCCACACCTCGGCGCCGGCCACGAGTTCGTCTCGCTCATTGACAACGACCCCGCGGACTGTCACCGCCCGGTGCAGTCTAATGTCCTCTGCAACGGTCTCCTCGCCCGCGGTGACCGTGACTGACGTGTCCTGACCGGGGTCAAGCACTCTCGAAACGTACCCATTCGGTGCCTGGTAGTTGAGCTGGACCTTCCCGGGCAGCCCATGTAGCAGGTACTCGCCGTTCTCGTCTGTGGTCGCCATCACCTGCTGGTCTGAAGTCTCAGAGTAGGCGCTAACCCTCACGTCCGCCAACGGCTCGCCGGTCTCCGCGTCCACCACGCGCCCCGTGATAGGCCAGGCGCGGGCCAGCTTGATGTCGAGATCATCAATCTGCGCGCCGGGGGCGACCTCCAACTCGGTCTTCTCCGTGGCCTGCCATTTGTCTTCGGCGCGTGCTATGAGCATTACTCGGTACTTGCCGGGCGGCAGCTCCTCGAGGCGGAAGGAGCCATCCTCCTCGGCGACGACTGTCTCCTGGACGACGTATCCCCTGCCCTCCCGAGGGGCTATGTCGGAGGGGAAGTGCCCCATGAGGAAGATCATCATGCCGGCCGCCTCCGCGGGCTCCTCACAGACGAACCTGCCTTCCAGCGCCGCGGCCCGGCCGAGCTTGATGACTCCAGGGCTCTTCTCAGAGACCATCGCCGTGACCGTTCCGTAGCCAGCAGCAGTGATCTCGACGCCCAGTCGCACGTTCGGAGGCACCACTTCGAAGCTGAAGACACCGTTCTTGTCGGTGGTCGCGAGCAGCGAGGGCAGGAGATCGGGAGGCGCCATGAACCATTCGCCCTCGTCTCTTCCGCTCGCCGTCTCCTTTACGAAAGCCGCGTGTGTCACGCTGACGTGAACGGCGGCGATACCGTTGCCCTCCGGGTCCTGAACCGTGCCACCGATGAGCTGGGGCTTCAGGAGCGCGATCTCCACCGGCAGGCCAGGCTGTTCGATATGCCGCCAGCCAAGCGCCAGGCCGGGCTTGTAGGCGATGATGACCGAGTGCTGCCAGGGCGTCGCGGCCCCGGGCCAATCTACCTCGGTGAGGGTGCAGCTGCCCTCGGCATCCGTCCGGCCCTCGGCGATCGCGCGCGGCGTCATCCGATAGGACGCCAAGTCGAAGTCATTGCGCACGACCCACACCTGCGCGTCCGCCACCGGCTGACCCTCACCGTCCACGACCGAACCGGTCAGTGTGACCGGATCGGCATGAGCACCGCAACCGATGAGAAGCAACAGTGCCAGAAAGGTGAACGCTCTCCGAGCCATCACTACCACCTCGATGCCAGGGGTTGATATGGAGCAGGCGCGGAA
>CBFDBV010000562.1:0-3023 GCA_965603135.1 uncultured bacterium | reverse complement strand
ACTACGGCCCCGGCGACACGGTCACCATCGAGTGCTGGGCGGCCGTGTCCGCCGCTCGCTGAATTCAACCCACGCTCAGGAGTGAGACCATGCGCTTCTCCAGCGAACGCGACGAGCGACGGCGCATTGAGAACTTCAGATGGGCGCGCGAGTGCGTGTCCAAGTGCGCGCGCGAGCACGTCGTGCGCGACTACCTGCCCGGCCAGGTCGTCTACAACCTGGGCGAGTACCCGAAGCCCTTCAGCATCCGGCCCACCAACTACGACGCCGAGCTGCTTGAGCTTCTCGCCACGCGCGGCGTCGAGCTGATACAGCTCCACGAGGGCTGGAACGACTCCCAGCGCGTGCTGGGCGCCGACAAGTTCACCAGCCACGACCCCGAGGGCCTCCAGGAGTTCGTCGAGCTGGTGCACAGCCTGGGTATGAAGATCATCCCCTACGTCTCGACCGGCTTCTTCGAGGCGACTGACTCGGACTTCCAGGAAGAGTGGGCGGGCCCCGGGCACTTGGTCGAGCTTTACTTCGACTACGCCCGCTGCTTCCCCGACAGCCCCGGGTGGCGGGAGTACCTGCTCCCACGCATGGAGCGCATCCTGGACCAGTACGGCTTCGACGGCATCTACGATGACATGGGCTATCCCTCAATCAGCGCCGACGGCCAGCCGCTCTACGCGAGCGACCTCCAGCCCGGCGAAATCTCCCACGCCGCGATCGAGGACCTGCTGGGCTTGGTGCTGGCCATGTGCGAGGTCCGCGACGGCGTGCTCAAGATACACACCGGTGCCAGGGGCTTCACCGAGCGCCTCAAGCTCTACGACTACCTCTGGATCGGCGAGGGCGCACAACATCTCGACGAGCTGCGCGAGGCGAACAAGGACCTCGACCCCTATGTCGTGCCCTGCCCGGATATGAGCCGCGCGCAGGTCGCCGACGAGCACGAGCTGTACCTTCACTTCATCCCGTATATGCAGTTCCCGCTGCGCGTGGACGGGCGACCGATGACCGGCGAGCGGGCGATGGTCGAGGGGATGAACTACCGCCGCGGCGATGACTGCTTCTGGACGCGCCACTGCAAGCGCATCTGGGAGCACTACCAGCAGCACCCCGACGGGCCGCACACTTACGGCTGGTGGGACAGCGTTCCCGGGCGAGCACAGGCTCGGGACATCTGGCTGGAGTACCTCAAGCTGTACCGGCCGATGGTCGCCCAGCGCAGCCGCGTCTGGGTCGAGATCACCGAGGGACGTCTCTTCGCCACCCCGCTGCCCGAAGAGACCGTCGCGAGCCTGTTCACCAACCAGGACACCTACCTCGTGCTGGCGAACTTCGCCCATGACCCAGGCCAGGTAAAGCTGTCGGACGAATGGCAGGACCGCGTGTCGAGCGCGCGCGGCAGCGAGTGGACGCTCCCGCCCCGCAAGCTGCTCTTCCTGCGCAAGAGCTGACGTGCCTTGGGCACAAAGCAGTGAGAACAGACGCGAAAGGAGTGGCACCAGTATGCGGGCACTGACTTGGATGGTGTTGGCGGCGATGGTGTTGGCGATACTCCCGGCCGTGGCTCAGGAGCAGGGCGAGGCAGTGGAGCCACCGGCTGTCCCCGACGAGACGCTGGAGCGCATGGAGCTGTTCAAACAGATGGGCATGAAGGAGGACGAGGCGCTGTTCTTCAGTATCCTCACCTCGGGCGACATGGACCCGGCGCAGATGCTGCTGCTCATGATGATGATGGGCGACAAGGGCGGAGGCGGCGACGATGCCCTGGGCGCGCTGCTCTTCATGAACGCGCTCGGCGGCAAGAAGCAGGCCGAACAGCCGGTCGTACTTGACCGCGGCAAGTCGCTGCTGATCATCGATGACGGCGTTCTCTACGTGGTGAACCTCGAAACGATGGAGGTGGACGGCTCGCTGGTCTACGTCGCCGGCACAAAGCCCGACGCGGGCGACACGTTGGCTATGCTCATGCCCATGCTCCTTCGCGCCAAGGAGAAGGCCCAACAGACCTCGTGCCTGAGCAATCTCAAGCAGCTATGCACGGCCTTCCTGATGTACACGGCGGACTTCGATGAGGCGCTGCCGGGCGAGCAGTGGGTTGAGGATATCGAGCCTTACCACCACAGCAACGCCCTCCTGCGCTGCCCCTCGCGGCCGGAACTGCCGGTCGCCTACGCGATGAACGAAAAGCTGCTCGGCGCGAAGCTGGGTGACATACAGAGGCCTGCGGAGACCATCCTTGTCTTCGAGTCAAACCTCGGCGGCGATAGCCCGGTGGGCTTCCCCGTTGATGTGCCCGAAGAGGGTGTGCACAGCGGCGGCATCAACTGCGGCTTCGTGGACGGGCACGCCAAGTGTCTGCGCGTCGAGCAGGCTAAAGAACTCCTGGAGCATGACCCCTTCTGACACGACCTGAAGGGACTGACCGAGTTGGCGAACCGAACCCGAACACATGCGATCTATACCGCAGCACTCAAGCTGCGCCCGAAGCTCGTCGAGTGGCGGCGCCACCTGCATATGCACCCCGAGCCCAGCATGCAGGAGCACGAGACGGCGGCCTACGTGGTCGAGCGCCTGCGTGAGATGGGCCTCGATGAGACGCAGACCGGCATCGGGGAGACGGGCGTGGTCTGTCTCATCCGTGGCGCGAAGAAGCGCGGCAAGACGGTCGCCCTGCGCGCGGACATGGACGCTCTGGAGATGAGCGAGGAGACCGGAGCCGACTACGCCTCCCGCAAGCCCGGCCTGATGCACGCCTGCGGCCACGACGGTCACACGGCCTGCTTGCTGGGCGCTGCCGCGATCCTGCACGAGAGGCGCCAGCGCCTTCCCGGCAACGTGAAGCTCATCTTCCAGCCGGGCGAGGAGGGGGCCGGCGGCGCGCTGAAGATGATCGAAGATGGCTGCCTGGAGCACCCGAAGGTCTCGGCCATCGCCGCCCTGCACGTCTTCGGCGACCTGGACAGCGGAGCGATCGGCCTCAATCACGGCTACATCACCGCGCAGACCGACGAGATCGAGCTGATCATCCG
>CBFDBV010000561.1:0-3027 GCA_965603135.1 uncultured bacterium | reverse complement strand
CATTCATCCCGGTGGGCTTGCCCCCTGCCATCATCCGCTCGAGCCTGGCAGCGGCCAACCTTGCGCGGTCTGCTGCCGAGAAGGCGCCCTGGGGGGACTTGAACCTGACGACGGTATGCGTGCCGACGAGCACGGCGCCCGCATCGCCGGCATCGCTCTCGGCTTCGAGGGAACGGATCGGGGGCGGGCACCACTGAGGCTCAGGCGGGAGGTCCTCGGCGGGCGCTTGCGGCGGCTCGCCAACTCCGTGATACGGCGGCGCGGGTTCGCGGGAAGACTGACGCAGCTTGAGGCAAGCCAGGGCCAGGGGGATGGCCGCCAGCACCACCAGGACCGCCACCCACGACGCAAGGCTCCGCCTGCTTGTCATTGCCCCATCTCACGCATCCGAGTGTTGCACGTGCAACGTTCCAGGCACGGGGAGTTTTCGCCCCCTGGGGCGCGCCTACCTTCGATTGTCAACTCACGCGGCATCGGCATGCACCTAACCGGCCCGGCGACGCGGCCCGTAGCGTCATAACGCGAGCGCGGTCGCACTCCGCACGCCAGTGTATGAAGGAGAGGCGTGCCGTGGCGAGGAATGTTCCGTGCCCGTAGTTGGCTGATGAGGAAGTCCCCTCCATGAAGAGAACGCAAGAGCGCCGCCCGTGCGGTGTCGGAGGCGGACAGCGGTCGAGAATGACGAGCGTCAAGCTCAAAGCCCCCGGACGCATCTGCCTGTTCGGGGACAAGATAGACATCGCGTTCAAGCCGGTCATCGCAGCTTGCATTGATATGTTCCTGCACGTCGAGGCGAAGCCGCGCGAGGACCGACGAGTCAACCTGCATAGCGAGGACTACCAGGTCACGGAGAGCTTCGAGTTGGGCCAGCCGCCCGAGTACAGCGGCCTGATGAGCTACGTGCGCGCGGCGATCCACCTGCTGGGCGAGCGCGTCCCCACCGGCGCGGATATGAGCTTCCGCAGCGACATCCCCATCGGTGCGGGGCTGAGCACCTCGGCCGCGCTGACCGTCGGCTCACTGATGGCGCTGGACGAGTTGTTCGGGCTGGGGATGGGCAAGGACGAGATGGCCGAGTTGGCCTACGTGGCCGAGCATGATGAGTGCGGCATCTCCTGCGGGCGGATGGATCAGTACGCCATCGCCCACGGGGGTGTCACCTTCATCACCACGAAGGAGCCCGCCAGCGCCGAGCTGCTGCCGCTCGACGAGCTGCCGGTGGTGGTGGGCGACAGCAACGAGCCGCGCAAGGCCGCCGAGGTACTGGGCCGCACCCGCGACCGACTGCACGCCGGGGATGAAGTCGTACTTGACGCTTTCGAGAGATTGTATCAATATACGCTCGCCGGGCGCGAGGCGCTCATGGCGGGGGATGGGCCGCGCATCGGCGAACTGATGACCCTCAGTCAGGTGCAGGAGAAGCGCATCGGCGCCTCGACGCCCAAGATCGAGCGCCTGTGCGCGGCGTCGGTAGAGGCCGGTGCGCACGGCGCCAAGCAGATGGGCGCCGGCGGGGGCGGCTGCATGGTGGCTTACTGCCCGGGCCGCCAGGATGAAGTGGCCGCCGCCATCGAGGCCGAGGGCGGGATACCTTACGTCTGCAATGTGTTTCGCTGGTAGCAGGACAGTGGCGAGTGGCGAGCTACGAGTGGCGAGCAACGACATCAAGACCAAACGGCAACGGCATGCGCAGGCGAGGGCGCCGGTGCCACGATAGAAGAGCCATGCGGTTGGTGGCAAGAGCGGCGATGAAGATGAAGCGGAGCAGATACGGAGTGCTGCTGGCCGTAGTGCTGGCCGCGTCGGGCTGGCTGGCGCGCGCTGACATCGTCGAGGATATCGCCTCGCTGGTGCCCGCGCAGCCGCACAGCTACGCCGAGACGATGACGCTGCTCAAAGAGCTGTGCAAGAGCCCCAGGATTCAGGCTACCAGCCTGGGGAGCACCTGCAAGGGGCGCACGATCGCGCTCGCCGTGGCGCGGGACCCACAGGTGAGCCTCCGGAGCACCAGGAAGCTGATGATCATCGCCCGCCAGCACGGCAACGAGCCGTCGGGGACGGAGGCGGTGCTGGCGCTGCTCCGGCATCTGGCGGCGACCGAGGGGCGGGGCGAGCTTGCGCTGCTCAAGCGCGTGACGCTCCTGACGATCCCGATGGCGAACCCGGACGGAGCCTCGGCGTCCTCTCGGCGCAACGCGGCCGGCGTGGACCTCAACCGCGACTGGATCGCCCTCAGCCAGGCGGAGAGCCAGGCGATCGAGCGGGCCTACCTTCAGTGGCGGCCGGACGCGGTGATGGACCTGCACGAGCTGCCCGCACAGTCGGCCAAGGCCTCCTACCAGGAGAACTTCGTGGAGACGGTGGGGACGGCGGCGACGCTGCCGGCCTCGCTGAGCCGGACCGCGGGCGAGGTGAGCGCGCGCATATCCGCCTGGATGGGGCGCTACGGCATCCCGCTCAACGTCTACTACGACGTCCCCGGCGATGACCTGCGACTCTGTCACCGGCACTTCGGCCTCCATCATCAGGTGCCCTCGTACCTGTTCGAGTCCAAGACCGGCCGAGGGCGGAGCCTGCGCGACAGAGCCAGGTATCACATCCTGGGGATGCTGGTGGTGGCCAGCCACTTGGCCTATCATGACCAGGTCGCCGAGCCGATCCAGGTCGCTATGCAGCCGGCGGCGCCTCCTCCGGCGCCCGCTCCCCGGCCCGAACCGAAGGTCACCGAGCTTCAGATGCTGGATCCGGTGGCTGACCAGGCCAGGGAGGGCCGAGCCCTTGTGCGGGCGGACGTCACCCCCGGCGACGACTTCGCCTATCTGACCTTCGAACTCAACGGCACGGTCGTAGCGCTGACGAATGGGGCGCCGTATGAGTATTCGTTGGACATCAGCCGCTGCACGGACGGCGCGCAGGAGATCGCCGTGTGCTGCTACGACGCCTCAGGCCGATGCCTGGCAAGCCACCGGCGTACCGTCACGGTGCATCAGGCGACCCTCCTGATGGGCGAGTAAGGCGAGGCCCCGT
>CBFDBV010000560.1:0-3029 GCA_965603135.1 uncultured bacterium | reverse complement strand
GAGAGCTTGTCGGCGACGGCGGAGCAGAGGTCCTCGTAGATGGGCCTCTCGACCAGCAGCCGCGTGGCGGCGATGCAGTTCTGACCGTTGTTGAGCAGCAGCCCGAAGACTGCGCCCGCGACCGCCTGCTCGAAGTCGGCGTCGGCGAAGATGATGTTGGGCGACTTGCCGCCCAGCTCCATCGAGGTGTTCGTGATGTTCTGCGCAGACAGCTCGATGACACGGCGGCCGACCTCCGTGGAGCCGGTGAAGAACACCTTCTTTACGCGCGGGTCGGTGACGATCGCCTCGCCCACCACGCTGCCGGGGCCGGTGACGACATTGAGCGCGCCGGCGGGCAGGCCCGCCTGGGCGAAGCACTCGCACACCGCGGACGTGGTCATCGAGGAGATGCTGGCGGGCTTCATCACGACGGAGTTGCCCATCGCCAGCGCGGGGCCGACCTTGAGCATGGCCAGGAAGAGCGGGAAGTTCCAGGGCGCGATGGCGCCGATCACCTCGTAGGGCTGATAGAGCGAGAAGTCAATCTGCGCGGCGTTGGGGATGGCGATGGTCTCGCCGACCGCCGCGTCGCAGACCTCGGAATACCAGTGGAGGTACGAGGCGGCGACGGGCACGTCAATGCTCTTTGAGTCGGTGATGGGCTTGCCGACATCGAGGGTCTCAAGCTCCGCGAACTCGTCGCTGCGCTCGACCAGCAGCTCCGCGGCGCGAGCGAGTATGTCAGCGCGTTCGGCGCTGGTCATCGCGCCCCAGTCGCCGTGGAAGGCCGCCTGAGCGGCCTCACAGGCGCGGGCAACGTCCTCGGCGCTGCCCTCGGCGATGGTGCCGATCAGCTCACCGTTGGCGGGATTGATGGACTCGTAGGTCTCGCCGCTGGCGGCGTCGCAGTACTCGCCGTCTATGAAAAGCTCGAACTCACGCATTTTTCGCCCTCCGTCTCTCTCCCAGCGCAGGGCTTGCCCTGCGTGGGCCAACTGAGAACTCCTCTCCGGCCCGGGCCGGAGCGCAAGCGCTCCTCTGGGGAGAGGGGGTCGCTAGCCCGTAGTCGTGCTGGCGGTACGCATAGTTCGCCGCGCGGCGGAGATGGCCTTCTTGAGAGAAGGCGCGTACCAGACCGACGGCCACGGGCATCGGCAATGCGCCGAAGGTGAAGGTCCAGGGGGCACGCAGCGCGAACGCTTGCCCGGAAGAAAAAGGGCGAAGGGAGACACCTGCGATGGGAAACGCGAAGCGTCGGGCAGTCGTGAGCGTGGTAGCGCTCCTGCTGCTGACGGCTGCGACCGCGGGCGCGGTGGACGGCCAAGCGCCCCAGGAGGTCGGGCCGAACCTGGTGGTCAACGGCGGCTTCGAGGAGGGCGCGGAGGGCTGGCGCTCGAGCACGAAGATCGTGGACGATCCGGTCTTCGCCGGTCAGCACGCGGCCTGTATTGACAGCACCGTGGAAGAGAAGGGCAACTACACCGCGCAGAGCTTCGTCCCCATCAAGCCGAACACGTACTACACGTTCTCTGGGGCGTTTCGACGCACCACCGGCGCGGGTTACGTCTACGTGCACTGTAACTGGTACAAGGCGCCCGGCGAGCGGCTGATGAGTTCAGCACAGTGGTCAGCGGGCCGCGCGGTCCCGGTGACTCTGAGGACCGGCGAGGGGACCGGGCAGTGGCGGGAGATGTCCGGCGTGTTCAGGTGCCAGCGCGCGGACGTGGGCGGGCTGCAGCTTGTCATCTTCATCCGCGGCGGCAAGGACGTGGTCTATCTCGACGAGATCAGCATTCGCGAGCTGCACTACCCCGACGCGCCCGCGTGGGAGTTCCCGAACGCGGTCATCTTCCCCGGCCACCCGAGCAGGTTCGGGATGGCGGTCGAGGGCGCAAGCGCGGATGGGCAGACCTTCACCGTGAAGACGACGGGCGCGGAGTATGTCCTCGATGCCGCGGCAGGCACGATGAGCTGCCGGCAGCGGGCGGGGATGTGGAGGAGGGGAGCGGGCCGCGAAGCGGGACGCCGCATTGGCGCGGAGCGCGAGGTCGCAACCGTGCGCTTCTCCGAAGCCCTGGGCGAGATGAACGTTGTGCGGCAGGACGAGGAGGTGTGCGTGGTCGCCGGGGAGGAGGTCGCCTTCGGCTTCCAGGGAGACTCGCTGGTGACAATAGCCACGAACCGCGACCTGAAGCTGTCGGTGACCTCGCGGATCAGCGCGAACTGGTTCCGCAAGCAGGAGCCGTTCTTCCTGGCGATAGACGAGCAGGGCGGCTTCTGTGTCACGCCCTACGCCCGGCCCGAGCTGAACACGCCGGGAACGAGTATGTCCGGCCCGGAGGAAGATACCAGCGAGCCGGGCTGGCAGGTTGACTATGAGGTGGGGGAGAGGGAGATGTTCGCGCTCGCCGTCTTCCCTCCCAAGCCCTTCGACTGGGAGAAGTCCTTCAAGCGGCGCATCGTCGGCACCTCCGGGTGCCCGGATCCCGACGCCCTGCGCGAATACGGCAAGCACGCGAACGTGCTGTTCATGTTCGCGGGCATCTACCAGGAGCACTACGCGGGCTACTGCCACGCGCCGTACACAGTGAAGGAGGACGAGCCGCTCAGGGAGACCATCGCCCTGGCCCATGAGTTGGGCATGCAGGTGATCATCTACCGCCACCCGACCAGCTACGGCTGGGCCGGGCTGACCGACGAGGACTTCCTGGCCGACATCAAGGCCTTCCGCGAGGAGTGGGGGTTCGACGGCTGGTACTTCGACGGCTACCCGGGCTGGAGTTCGTGGATGAACGCCTACAGATGTATGCGGATCGTGCGCGACCGCGTGGGCGAGGGGACCATCTACGTGCACTGCACCCTCAACCCGCCCATCCGCATGACGGAGGTCTATTGCCCGTTCATTGACGCATACGCTGACTTCCTGCTGCGCGCCGAGGCGCAGGTCATCAACGGCCCGGCTGACCCGTACCTGCGCTACGTCGTGAATACCCAGAACATCTCCAACGCGATCGCCACCATCAAGGCGAACAAGATGATCGCAGAGG
>CBFDBV010000559.1:0-3029 GCA_965603135.1 uncultured bacterium | reverse complement strand
GTCCGTGTACCGCACGTAGAGACCGGCTGAACCGTTGCGCGCGAAGGTGCAGCCGCGCACGAGGAGGTCATGCGCGGGACGGGCGTAGAGGCCGAAGCTGCGGGCGCGGACGACGATGAGGTTCTCCAGGGCCACCCAGCCCGCCTCCGGGGCGATCTGTATGCCGTACTCCGCGCCGTGGGCGTCAATGACCACGCGCTCGCCCTCGGCGGCGCGGATGGTCAGCGGCGCACCCTCCACGCCCACATCAGGCACCACGAGGTGTTCGACGTAGACGCCCGTGCGGATTTCGATGACGTCCCCCGCCTGCGCCTGGTCAAGGGCCTGGCCGATCGAGGTGGTATCCTCCCCAGGCCCGACGCTGAGGGTGGCAGCATGCACGTGAGCGAAGGCAAGACAGAACGCGGTCACCACCAGATGCCTGATGCGCATACCAGCGTGCACCTCCCGGTTCCTGACCAGCCCTTGCCTTTTCCGTCCCTTCTCAGAGGAGACCTCCCCGGGCGCGCTGTGCGCAATCCCGGCGAGGAATCGTGCCTACTGCTGGCGAAGAGGCACCACGTAGCCGGTCGATAGGCCTGGGCCAGCAAGTCAGAGGGGGTTGTGTGTGATGGACACTCTCGACGCGATCCGTGGGCGCCGCAGCATCCGCGACTTCAAAGATGAGCCGATCCCCCAGGAGGTTCTCGAGGAGATCGTCGAGGCGGCGCGCTGGGCGCCGTACGGCACCCGGCAGGACCGCCGCACGCTCATAGTCCTGACCGGCGAGGAGAAGGACGAGTTCATCCAGTTCCTGGCGCAGCGGCTCGAACAGCTTCTTCCCACGATGGAGGAGGGAGCGCCGCGCCACATCCTGGCGTACGCTCAGTCGCTCATGCCCATCTTGCAGGATGCCGCCGCGCTGGTAGTGGTGTACGCGGCGCTCTCCCCCGAGGGACCGGAGCTGACCCTGACCTCGGCGGCCACCGCGGTGCAGAGCCTTATGCTGGCGGCACACGCGCGTGGCATCGGAAGCTGCTACACAACGGGCGCCATCTACCTCGCCGACGACATTGCGGAGCATCTGCATATGCGCGGGCACCAGCTCGTGGCGCTCGTCCCGCTGGGGTATCCCGAGGACGGGGCACAAACGCGCGCCGAGTTCCCCCGCGTCATCTGGGGGCTCCCCCAACCGGGCACCGACGATCAGCCGCCTCAGCCGGCGGGCATGCGCGTGACCGGTATGGGGCGCGTGCCTGGCGACACGGAGCAGACCATCCTCCTGGTGGACGATTCGCCCGGCGCGGCGGAGTTCATATCAGACATCCTCTCGGATGCGGGCTACAAGGTGGTTCACTGCGCGGAGCCGGGCGAGGCGGTGTCGGTGTTCGGGCAGGTCCAGCCGGGCCTCACCATCCTTGATGCGATCCTGCCACAGGTGAGCGGCTATGAGATATGCCGGAGCATTCAAGAGGTCGCGGACGGGCCCTGCCCTGTCATCGTAACGACCACGGCCTACGACGAAGCGGACGAGCTGGAAGCCCTCCGCGCGGGCGCCGATGACGTGCTCACCAAGCCGGTGCAGGCGCATGAGCTGCTGGCGCGCGTCCACGCTCTGCTGCGCATGCGCGAGCTCTATCAGCATCTGGACGAGCGAGCCGGAGAGTTGGCCGAGGCCAATGACAAGCTGCGCGAGCTTGACCAACTCAAGGACGACCTGACCCATATGGTCATCCACGACCTGCGCACGCCCCTGACCAACGTCATCACCGGTCTGCAGACCCTCGAACAGCTCGAGTACGAGGAGGAACTGACGAGAGAGCTTGTGCCCATGGCCATCGAGGGGGCGGAGCACCTGGCCGAGATGATCAACAACCTGCTCGATATCAGCAAGATGGAGTCGGGGCAGATGCAGCTGCACAGGGAGCACGTGCTCGTCGAGGAGGTCGTGGACGAGGCCCTCGGGCGCGTAGGGCGCCTCGCCGAGGAAGAGGAGTTGGAGCTAGTCACCGACATCCAGTCGGGCCTGGAGGTCTACGCCGACCGCGATCTGCTGGTGCGGGTCGCGGTCAACCTGCTGGGCAACGCCATCAAGTTCACGCCCGCGGGGGGGAGCATCACCGTCGGCGCCGAGCGCAGGGACGACGAGGTCATCGTGGTGGGCGTCAAGGACACCGGCGACGGCATCCCGGAGGAGGAGCTGGACCGCATCTTCGACAAGTTCCACATGGTGGAGCGGGCGGAGGCCCCGAAGCGCAAGGGGACGGGGCTGGGGCTGAGCTTCGTGAAGCTGGCGGTGGAGGCGCACGGCGGGCGCGTGTGGGTGGAGAGCAAGGTCGGCGAGGGCAGCGCCTTCTTCTTCGCGCTGCCGGTGGCCGATTGAGCTTGGACTCGGCGGCGAACTCAACTCTGCGCCCGTGCCCAGCGCGACGCTAGTCCCGCTCAAGCAACTCCTGGTAGTTCTCGGAGACCTTATCGAAGGCCGCGATGAGCTGGTCCAGGAAGCCCTCCCTCGGCTCGATGTGGCAGGGCGTGTGCAGGATCCTCGTCGCGAGGTCCTCCGCGATCGGGAAGTCGCCCTTCTTGTAAGGCGTGAAATCCTTGCCCAGCGGGCCGCGGCCATGGCCCCACAGGTCGAAGCCGCGGCTGAAGAGCGACTTGAGGTGCATCATGTGCCCGACGCCCGGGCCGCTCACCGGCGCTCCCTCAGCCTGGAGCGCCTGGACGAACTTGCCGGCCGGCAGGCCGTCATACTGCTCCGGATCGTAGATGATCTTCAGGCCGCCGTAGAGGCTCACGCGCTTCGTCTTCGGGTAGGTCTTCTCCGGCTGGAGGCCCGGCAGCTCCCTGAGCGCGGCGAAGAGCGTCTCGCGATACTCCCCGCTCTTCTCGATGCGGTAGTCGAGCGTCTCCAGCGACACCAGGCCGATCGCCAGCGCCAGCGGGTGTGCCCGCCACTTGTAGCCCAGCACCTGTGCCTCCAGCATCCGGTACTCGGGGATGGTCAGCTCGTCGGTGATGCCGGCGCGGTGCAGGTGGCAGTAGATGAG
>CBFDBV010000558.1:0-3036 GCA_965603135.1 uncultured bacterium | reverse complement strand
TCTCTGCGTCTCTGCGGTGAGACGTGTCGTTGCCGTTGCTGTCATCGCTGTCGTTGCTTTCGTTCCCGCCGTTCGCCGTTGCCCATTGCCTATTGCCCATTGCCTATTGCCCGCCGTACCCGCTCGCGCCGGCGGCGGTAGACGACGGCGAAGATCTCAGCGGCCACCTGGTACAGGGTCTCGGGTATGAAGCTGCCGATGGCGGCCTGCTCGAAGAGGCTGCGTGCGACCGGCGGATTGTGAATGACCGGTGTGCCGTAGGTCTGCGCCAGGGCGATGATGCGCCTGGCGATGGCGCGCTGGCCCTTGGCGACCACCTTGGGAGCGGGCATCTCATCGGGATCGTAGCGGAGCGCGACGGCGACGTGCGTGGGGTTGGTCACCACCACGCCGGCCCGCGGCATCTCGGCCGAGATGCCCTGTTCGAGCAGGCCGCGGCGCAGTTGTCGGCGCCGGGCCCGAATCTGCGGGTCGCCCTCCTCCTCGCGCAGCTCGCGCTGCAGCTCGTGCCGGCTCATCCGCAGCGACTTCTCGTGCTCGTACCATTCGTAGGCGTAGTCCGCCGCGCCCAGCACCACGAGGACCAGGCAGGACTTGGCCATCATCTCGCCGGCGATGGCGAGCACCGCGGCGGTCATCGGCCCCATCGGCAGCGCCCCCATCCCGACAATCACGTCAGCGCGTGCGCGCAGTACCCAGGCACAAATGCCCAGGACCACCGCGACCTGGATGATGCTCTTGAGCGTGGCGACCACGCCGCGCCAGCTCACGAGCCGCTTGAAGCCGGACGCGGGGTTGATGCGGTTCCAGTCGAACTGGAGCGTGGCCGCAGAGAACAGCAGCCGCGTCTGCGCCAGCCCGGGAAGCACCACCCCCAGCACCGCGGCCAGCATTATCGGCCCCAGGATCACCGCCAGCAGGGGCAGGAGCTGCTGGTAGCCGGCCATCACCTGCTCTGCCGAGAAGGAGGGCGGGTTGCCTGACCCGCCCATGGGCGAGGCGAAGCACGCGCGCACCAGCCTCAGCAGGTTGTCCGCCATGGAGTCCCCGGCCACGCGCCAGCCAAGATAGATCAAGAGCAAGCCCAGCGCGCGCGAAAGGTCCACGCTCTTAGCGACCTGCCCTTTTTCGCGGGCGCGCCGTCGCCGGCGTTGCGTCGGTTGTTCAGTGCGTTCCCCGGTAGCCATGGCAGTTGCCAGTTGTCAGTTGCGAGTTGTCGTTACTCGCCACTCGCCACTCGCGAGTGTCGTTACTGTGCGCGAAGCGCACCCTGTCGTTACTGTCCGGCGAAAGCCCGGACAATGGAATCCAGGTACTTGCTCATAAGCTCGACGATTGAGCCGAGATTGCGACAGACCAGCGGCATGCCCAGCGCGGCGACGATGAAGCCGAGGGCGATCTTGGCCGGAATGCCCACGATGAAGACGTTTATCTGCGGCACCGCGCGCGCCACCAGGCCGAAGGCCAGGTCCGCCAGCACCAGGGCGGCGATGACCGGGCCCGCCAGGCGCAGGCCCAGCGCGAACACCGACTCGCCCAGATCGGCCACCACCTCATAGAGGCCCGGATGGTAGCTGAGGCCGCCGACTGGGGCGATGGCGAAGCTCGCCGCCATCCCGCGCAGCAGCCAGTGGTGGCCGTCAATCTGAATGAAGATGACCAGGGCGATGAGGTAGTATCCGGTGCTGAGGATGCCCGACTGTGCGCCGGTGGCCGGGTCGAAGAGCTGCCCCGCGCGCAGGCCGATCTGAAGGTCGAGTATCTCGCCGCCGAAGCGCGTCGCCTCCAGCAGTACGCGGAGCGCGAAGCCCAGGGCGATGCCGAAGGCCAGCTCGCCGAGACAGGTGAGGATGTAAGCGGCAGGCGCGGTGATGGGCGGCACCTCGCGCACGCAGACGGGCACCACCACCGCCGCCAGGCCCAGGGCCAGGGCGATCCGGAAGCGCGGCGGAGCCCGCTCTGCGCCCAGCCCGGGCGCGAAGAAGACGACCCCGGCGATGCGCAGCCCGGCGGGCAGGAGCGCCACGAACCTGGCGATGATCAGACTCGTCAGATGCGTCATCTCTGACCCCTCACGAGGAGTCTCACCTCAAGCTGCCGCCAGCTCAAGTGCGACCGAGCCCAGCGACCTCAGGCTGACCTCCGGGACCACCTCGTTGTGCGACATCACGGCAAGGTCCGGCAAGCTGCGCGCGATGAGACCACGCAGATGTCGGCGAATCGGCGGCGATGTCAGCACCACCGGCTCATACCCGTGGGCAAGCAGGTCCTCGACCGCGTGCTGGAGCGCCTCCAGAATCTGCTGGAGCGCGAGCGGCTCAAGCAGGCAGACCTGGCCCTGCGGCGTGTCCACCAGGCCCTCGGCTATCTGCGCCTCGAACATCGGGTCCATCAGATACACGTGCAGGGTGCCCTGCTCATCGCGGTACTTCTCGCAGATGGTGCGGGCGAGGGCGGCGCGGACCGTCTCGGCGGCATCGGCCAGCCCCTCGGTGCTCCTCAGGCCGTCGGCCAGCGCCTCGGCGATGGTGGAGAGGTCCAGGATGGGCACGCCCTCCTCGAGCAGGGCGCGCAGTACCTGGTGGAGCTGACCCACCGAGGCCAGGTCGGGTATCAGCTCATTGACCGCTGCCGGGTTGGACTGCCGGAGCTGGTCGAGCATCATCTGCACATCCTGCCGGCTGAGCAGCTCGGGCGCGTGGCTCTTGATCGCCTCGCTCAGGTGCGTGGCCAGCACCACGTCCGGCTCAACCACGGTGTAACCCCGCGCCTCGGCGATGCTGCGCTGATCGGGCTCGATCCAGTACGCGGGGAGGCCGAAGGCGGGCTCGGTGACGCGATTGCCCGGCAGGCCGTCGAGGCCGTCCTGCTCCTCTCCCGCAGCGCCGGCGAAGGGGGAAGCGGCGATCGCCATCAGGCGGTTGGGCTGCAGCTCGCCCTCGGTGATGACAGAGCCACGCAGCAGGATGCGGTAGGCGTGGGGGTCGAGCGCCATGTTGTCGCGGATGCGCACCGGCGGCACGATGAGGCCGAGCT
>CBFDBV010000557.1:0-3044 GCA_965603135.1 uncultured bacterium | reverse complement strand
GCAGATGCGTCCGGCAAAGCTCTCAGATATGCCACGCATCCAGGAGATAGTGCAGAGCGTCTGGCGCATCGGCGCCGACTGGGTCCTGGAGGAGCAGTTCGGCAGGATCGGGGATGAGAACTGGGACCGGTGGCTGGTGCCCAAGGCGATGTCGCGGCTGTGGGAGGAACTGAGCTGCGTGCTGGTGAGCGAGATCGAGGGCGAGGTGGTTGGGTTTATGAGCTACGCGGTGGACCGCGCGCGAGAGGTGGGGAGCATACACTACAACGCGGTTCATCCCGACCACCAGGGCCGGGGCGTCGGGACGGCGCAGGTAGAAAAGGCGCTTGAGATCTTTCGCCGGGAAGGGATGAGATACGCGACGGTGGGGACCGGCCTGAACGAGGGACACGCGCCCGCCCGACATATGTACGAGAAGGCAGGCTTCAAGCCGGTGATGGAATACCGGATGTACGCACGGAAGCTCTAGGGGCCGCCCTCACACAGAGATCAGAGCGGCGGCCTGGGGGAAGTGCTCCTGCACCACCTCGCGCACCTGCTCCGCGTGGCGGCGCAGGGTGGCTATCACGTCCTGGATGCCGACGCCGGCCGCCTGAAGCTCAAGCAGGTCCGGCTGGACGGCCATCAGCTCCTCGTCGCTCAGGCTCAGGAGTTGCTGGGCACTTCTGAGCAGGTCCACGAGGTTGCCGTAGGCGTCGGTTCCCACGTATTTCTGCGGCTCCCCGAGCACGTCAATCATGTAGGCCTCGTCAGGCAGACCGGCATAGAGCATCCCCACGCGCCGCAGCAGACAGGGAACGCATCCGCCGCACTGTCGCGGCTTGCGACCGGCCGCCCAGCAGGAGACGGTGGCCTCAATGTCCGCGGGCGACAGCGCCGGCTTGAGCACGTCGCGGCTCAGGTCGCCCTTGGTCTGATAGAGGAACGGGTTGGTGAGGCGCGGCTCGAGACCGAGCCGGTCGCACAGGCCATTGAACAGGCTGAGGAACAGCGGGTGCGTGCTGTGAGTGGACATGCTCCCCCCGCGCGAGGAGGCCAGGGGGATACCCGCCGAAAGGACACCGTTCTCGCACAGGTACACCTCGGCGACGTCTTGAGCGACCGCGCCCGCCACAGCCAGCGTTACGAAGAGCAGCGAGCGCACTCGGCGCGAGGGCTCGCGCTCCTCCGGGGGCACGAAGGGGAGGGCCGCCTCGCCACCTGCACGCGGCGCCACGGTGGCGACCGCGGCGGCGTTCTGCTGCGGCCAGCGCCGAGCAGTCAGGTCTATCACGTGCTGCTGGGCAACCTGGACGGTGGGATTGCCTGAGCGGTGCAGCACGTAGAGCGGCCGCCTGCCGCTTTGCTGGAGCATCACCGCCCCTGCCAGGGAATCGAGCCCGCCGGAGAGCAGCGATACGCAGTCCGTCGGTGGCAGAGGCTGGAGGCTGGAGGCCCGGGCCTGGCCGCTTCCAGCTTGCGGCGTCTGCCTATCACAGAAGGTAAAGCCGAAGTTGTCTCGCGTGAGGGCATAGAGCAGCGCCTGGAGGTCGGTCTCAGCTTCATTCCAGAAGCCCACCTCGCGCACGGGCAGCAGCAGCTCGATGTTGCGCGTCCAGGCCTCGCGCTCACCGCGGCGCACCGCGATGTCGCTGATGTAGAGGGCGGTCACAATGTCGAGGAGGTCCAGGCACAGGGGCGGGAGTTCGGCGCTGGCCAGGTCTGTGATCGGGCTCCAGTCGGCGATCACGTTGGCCTGGTCTGTGACCCAGTCAAGCACGAGGTCCGCGTCGCCGAGCGCAGGACAGCGCTCGCGGGCCCGTTCCGCAGGCTCGTGGATCACAGCTATGCGCGTGGGTACTCCCTGCTCCCTAAGCAAGTATGCTCAAGCCCTGGGAAATGCCTGAAGCCATGAGCGGGGTCAACTCTGACACTCGTACGACAGGATCGAGCGTCTCGGCTCTGCGCAGCAGCGATTCGTAATCGCTCAGTTCGACCGCGGCCGCGCACTCGCGGCAGTGAGCCGCCACCGCGTCCTCCAGGAGGTTGGCGTCATTGACCGTCGGCAGGCCGAGGCCGCCGACGAACTCCCCGAGATCGCGCGCGACGAACTGGCGGAAGGTGCGGTCGAGGTCGTGTGCGACGAAGGCCGAGGCCGCCTGGTGCAGCCTGTCGCTCCGAGCGAGGGAGGCCAGGCTCGCCTCGGCTACGGAGAGCGGGATCGCCAGCATCCCGGTGCCCTCGGCCTGAAGCGAGGCGAGAGTCAGGGCCGTGTTGCCCAGCGCCTCGAGTCCGAGGTCGCCGAAGCGGGAGGCGTACTGGTGCTGGGCGATGAGCTGGTCGGCCCGCGTGCGCAGCCCGGCTGCCAGTTGCACCGCGGCGGGCTCGGTGCCGGCGCCCAGGGCTGCCAGCGTAGCCGCCAGGCCGTCGCCAGCAACGCGTTGCGTGCCCTCGACCAGCACGCCCAGGCAGGTGACCACGGCGGGGTCGCTCATACCGGCGCGTGTGGTGGGGTCAAGTGCCGCCACGATTCGTGACACGACCTCCCGGGGTGAGGGGTCCGGCTGCGCGTAGAGTTCGCGCACCCGCTCCCATTCCGGTGTCGCCGGAGATTTATGCCAAGTTGAAGTACCCATGGCTACTGCCTCGTGCTGGCGCGCCTGCCCCCTACCTATGATCTATTATACCCTAGCTGGCCTCAGGTGGGAATACCCCGCGTCAGGTGTTGCACAAACTTTCCCCCACGGTTACATGAGAGAGACGATACGGCGGACGAGGGGCGTTGGACCTGTCGGCCCTTGTTGCCCTTGCCTCAGTGCTCGGGACGATTCCTCACCGGCTCGTTCCGGTCCTACTCGAGCAGTCGCATCCCACGTCAAGCCGACGGCCCCGTGTCCGAGGGAGACGCCGATGAGGAACCTCCGACCTTGACCCAGTCAGGAGCGCTCTTCAGCCGCCGGATCTGCACGTCGCGGTACCGCGCTGCCACGCCGTTGTGCCCCTCGTCCGGCGCGCCCTGCCTGGCGACCAGGGCGCCGTCGTCTCAACCTGCCAGTCGCCCTCCA
>CBFDBV010000556.1:0-3056 GCA_965603135.1 uncultured bacterium | reverse complement strand
CCACCACGCGGTCCACGTCCTTGTACGCCTCCGGCGCCTCCTCGGCAAGGGTCTTCTTGCCCGCCGACCGCACCACGATGCCCTGTCTCTGGAGCTTGCTGAGCACCTCGGAGCCGTGCTGGGCGCGCAGCGCCGCCCTGCGCGACATCTGCCGGCCCGCCCCGTGGCAGGTCGAGCCCCAGGTCTGCTCCATCGCCGCCTCCGTGCCCAGCAGCAGGTACGAGGCCGTGCCCATGTCCCCGGGCACGAGCACCGGCTGGCCCAGGTCCCGATAGCGCTCCGGCACCTCAGGCCGACCGGGCCCGAAGGCTCGCGTGGCGCCCTTGCGATGCACGCACAGCGTCCGCGTGCGGCCCTCGACCTCATGCTCCTCGAACTTGGCGACATTGTGCGCGACGTCGTAGACGAGCTGAAGGCCCAGCCGCTCGGCGCCCATCCCGAAGACCTGCTCGAAGGCCTCGCGCACCCGGTGGGTGATCACCTGCCGGTTGCACCAGCCGTAGTTGGCCGCGCACGCCATCGCCGAGAAGTAGCGCTCGCCCTCGGGCGACTGCACCGGTGCGCAGGCGAGCTGGCGGTCGGGCAGCTCGATGCCGTACTTCTCCGCCGCGCGTTGCATCGGCGGCAGCGAGTCATCGCACACCTGGTAGCCCAGCCCGCGCGAGCCGGTGTGAATCATCACCGTGACCTGGTCCTCGCGCTCGATCCCCATCCGCGCGGCAGCCTCCGGCTCGTAGATGCGGTCAACGCGCTGGACCTCCAGGAAGTGGTTGCCGCTGCCCAGGGTGCCAAGCTGCGGCCGGCCGCGCTTGAGCGCGCGCTCCGACAGGGCCGAGGGGTCCGCCCCGCTCAGCTCGCCGCGCTCCTCGGTCACTTCCAGGTCGTACTGGGTCCCGTAGCCCTCGCTGACCGCCCAGCGCGCGCCCCTCACCAGCGCCTGCTCGAGCTGCTTCTCACTCAGCCGCAGCGGGCCTTTGCCGCCCACCCCGGCGGGAACCGCCTGGAAGATGCGATCGCACAGGGCCTCCAGCCCATCCCGCACCTCCGCCACCTCCAGCCCGGTGCGCAGCAGCCGCACCCCGCAGTTGATGTCATAGCCGACGCCACCGGGCGAGATGACCCCGTCGGCCAGGTCCGTTGCCGCGACCCCGCCGATGGGGAAGCCGTAGCCGTAGTGGCAGTCGGGCATCGCCAGGGAGTTGCCCACGATCCCCGGCAGGCAGGCGACGTTCGCCACTTGATTGACCGCGGGGTCAGTGCGCAGGTCCTTGACCAGCTCTTCGTCTGCATAGAGTATGCCATCGGTGCGCATACACTCGACGTGACCGCGCCGCACGCGCCAGCGGTAGTCATCCAGCCTCTCGAGCTTTCCCTCAAATTGCCTGGCCACAGTAGGCCACCCCTTTCCCATTTCCGACTACCGACATCCGACAACCGACTCCCGATTAACGGCAACGGCGAACGCGAGCAATCAGCCCGTAGGTCGCAGCTCCTGCTCCGACTGCCGCTCACGCCCTGGCCACCGGCGCGCGCCCGCCACGTACACTAACGCCCACGTCGGCCGTCCCCACGCGCTAATGCCCCTCAAATCAACGCGTAGGTCGGGCTTCCAGCCCGACGATGCCGTTCAAACCAACACGTAGGTCCGAGTTCCTGCGCCGACTCGGACATCACACTTCGGACCAACGCCAGCACCCAAGAGGCACTGCCCGTCGTACCCCTTGATAGTCGCTCTGTGCGTTCTCCGCGTCTCTGCGGTGAGACGTGTCGTTGCCGCTAGCTGTCGTCGCTTTCGTTACTTCCGTCGCTCCTGTAAGGCCGATACGGCTCCGCCCGGTCGCTGGCGATGCGGGGCCGCACGGGCGGTCGGCAGGCCAGGCAGAACCGCCCCCCACCCATGAAATACGCTCCGCACGCCTCGCAGCAACTGTAACCATGCGCCGCCTGCCAGCGCCGCACCCTCGTCTGCTTGACCAGCATCGCCTCTATGCGCTCGCGTATCTGCTCGTCGGCGAGGGGCTTGACCTTGGCGCGGATGTCCTCAAGCTCCTCGGGCGACAGGGCGATCGCCTCCAACTCCGCCTCAGTCGGCGCGGCCGGCAGGTCCGGCAGCTCCGGCTCAAGCTTGTGCCCGCTCCCGATGCCCGCGCTGCTGGGCCGGAGTTCCTTCACGAGTTCCCCGCCCAGCCGCTCATTGAGCCGCTCGATGATCTTCGGCGCATCGAGCTGGAGCTGGTTGGCGCGCGGGGCCGAGTCGCAGCGCACGTACACCACACCCTGGTGCACGCGCGTCACCGCGGTGAAGCGCGCGTACCACTTCCCGACCACCTCGCCCCAGATCACCGCGCACAGCTTATCCCTGGAGACCTCCAGCAGGCCGGTCTCCCGCAGGAAGCCATCCAGGGCGTCGCCCAGCGACGCGGCGGGGCGGTCGTCCTTGCGCCCCATCTCCGCCGCCCTCCCCTCTCCACGATCCGGCTGTACGTCAACCAGAACCAACGCCGGGCCAGCCACGGTGCATGGTCAGCGTCTCAGGATCTCTCCGGGAAGCGCGCCCCCCTGCGAGCCAGGAATATCCTCAGCGCGCACCAAGGAGGGCCGATGGAGGGGTTGCTTCGACTTCGCCAGACATCACCTTCGGCGGCCAGTGAACCTGTCGAAATGACCTCTGACCGGCGCAACATTCGCCGAGAGCTAGCTTCCGACCTCCATCGCCGCCGATGGAGGGGCCGAATGGGGAACGAGGACGCGACTTGTCCGCCGAAGCCTTGGCGAAGGCGGAAGCGTCCTCAGGGGCCCCATCCGGCCCACGCGGTCCGTCGCTTGCCGTTTCCAGCCTCCAGCTTCCAGCCTGGGCCGTACGTCGTTTCCCGCCTCCCGCCTCTCGCCTCCACTAGAGCCCGTGCTTCTCCTTCCACTCCAGGTAGCCGTAGCCGGCCTTGCCCTCGCCCGTGCGGTACTCCTCGATGAGCCGGAGGTCAACATCGTCATGCGGGTGCGCGCCCGCCTCCGCCAGGACCATCTCCACGATATCCTCGGCCGGATGCGTCGTCACC
>CBFDBV010000555.1:0-3060 GCA_965603135.1 uncultured bacterium | reverse complement strand
CTGCAAGCTCTGGCAGAAGCAGTGATCAGTGGGAACAAAGATGAGTCCGAGAGGCTGACCAGCGAGGCCGTGGACGAGGGGGTGGGCGTCGAGAGCATCATTAATGAGGGGCTCATCGCCGGGATGAGCGTGGTGGGGGTGAAGTTCAAGAACAACGAGTTCTACGTCCCCGAGGTGCTCATCGCCGCGCGCGCGATGCATGCGGGCATGGACATCATCAAGCCCCTGCTCACCGAGAGCGGCATCAAGCCGCGCGGCACGGTCGCCATCGGCACCGTCAAAGGCGACCTGCACGACATCGGCAAGAACCTGGTGGCGATGATGCTCGAGGGCGGCGGCTACGAGGTCATTGACCTCGAGGTTGATGTAAGCCCCGAGCGCTTCGTCGAGGTCGTCAACGAGGACGGACCCGACGCCATCGGGCTCTCCGCGCTGCTGACGACGACAATGCCCTCGATGAAGGACACGATTGACGCGCTCGAGGAAGCCGGGGTTCGCGACAAGGTGAAGGTAATGATCGGTGGCGCGCCGGTCACTCAGAACTACGCCGACGAGATCGGCGCGGACGGGTACGCGCCGGACGCTGCCTCCGCCGTGGACATGATCGCTGAGCTGCTCGGTTGATCCGCCGCCGCGTAGTGCGCGTTGCTGGAGCGGCCGGTCCTCGGAGCGGCGTGCAGTGCTTCTAGGTACCGGCTGACATAGACGGTCCGCTGATGGGTCTGGGCGTAGCCGTCGAGGCAGCAACCGTGTCGTCTGTCAATGTCGGCGGCCGTTAGGGGTGGTCGTTGCTGTCGTAGCTGCCGTCGCTGTTGTAGCTGTCGTTGCTGCCGTATGGAGGGGCCGGTCTTCAGACCGGCCCGCAGTGTTGTCCCGCAGAGGTGTTGGAGGTGACCTCCAGGGTGCCGGTAGTGCCAGTCATATTCCTTATCATCGCAGTGTCCCTGGGCGCTGCCGGGCAGCTCTGCCTCAAGAACGGGGTCAATCTGCTGGGGCAGGGCGCCTCGCCCCTCGTGGTGCTCAAGGGCATCTTCACCCCTTACGTCTTCGGCGGCTTCGTGCTCTACGGGGTCAGTTCGCTGTTCTACCTCGTCGCTCTGTCGCGCCTGGAGTTGAGCTTCGCCTACCCGTTCGTGGCGCTCAGCTTCGTGATGGTGCTCGTGCTGTGCTGGCTGCTGCTCAACGAGACGCTGCCGCCGCTTCGGTGGGTCGGTATGTGCATCATCGTCGTGGGCGTACTCACCGTCGCCGCCAGCTACCGAGGCGAGACGACCACTGAGGCTCCCCCCTCGCCAACCGTCGAGCAGCCGCAGTAGTCGGCGCGCCTGAGTGACGCGCAGATGGATGGGCCCCATCCGGCCCACGCCGTTTGCCGTTTCCAGCCTCCAGCTTCCAGCCTCCGCCGTACCCTCTGGCCTGCGCTGCTCTTTTGCCGTATAATGCCCCCGCAATGCCTCAAGTTCACGCGAGCGTAGGTCGGAACTCCTGCTCCGACTCAAGGCTGACTGGACTGGTCCTCGGTGGCCTGGCCCTGCTGTCCGTGCTGTTCTGGGCGGGCTGCCTCTTCGGGCCGAACACGCCGCTGGCGGCCGGCCACCAGGCCGAGATGGAGCCGTGGCGAAGCGAGGCCGACCTGCCCGGCACCACGCGTCAGTGGGACTCGCTCCTCTGGGACGGCGTCGCACAGTTCTATCCCTGGAGACTGCTCGCGGCTCGCGCCCTGCATCATGGGGAGCTGGCGCTGTGGAATCCCCATCAGTTCTGCGGCTGCCCGTTCGCGGCCAACGGGCAGTCGGCGCTGTTCTACCCGCCCAATTGGCTGCTCGCCTTCGTTGACGTGAAGTGGGGCCTGGGGGCCCTGGCGGCGCTGCACTACCTCCTCGCGGCGGCGCTCACCTACCTCTTCTGCCGCGAGCTGAGGCTGCGTCACTTGCCGGCGGCCTTCGCGGGCATCGCCTACGCCTACGGCGGCTTCATCGTCACGTGGACCGAGCTGCCGACGCTGATGAACTCGGCGGCCTGGCTGCCCGGCGCGATGCTGGGCGTCAGCCTCATCTACGGTCGGAGCCGCTGGGGTGTGCCCGTGCTGGCGCTCTCGCTGGCTATGAGTGTGCTGGCCGGGCACTTTCAGATCGCGGCCTACGTCTGGATGCTCGCGGGGCTCTACGCGTTGGCGCGCCTGGTCTGGGAGGGTGCGAACCAGCGGCAGATGCACGTGGGGCCGCTGCTGGGCGCGTTCGCGCTCGGAGCGGCGCTGTCCTGTGCGCAGGTCCTGCCCACGCTGGAGTTGGGGCTGAACTCACCGCGCGGCGGCGGCGCGGCGACGGAGGCGGGCTTCGAGTTCCACCGCCAACGCGCCCTCCAGCCCGTCGAGCTTATCGCTCTGCTTCGCCCCAACGCTCTCGGCAATCCGGCCCACGGCGACTACCTGGGCATCAGTTACTCCGAGCACTGCGGCTTCGTGGGGATAACCACGCTCCTGCTGGCGCTGGCCGCGGTCTTTCTGTCTCGCACGCGGCATTGCGCCTTCTTCGCGGTGCTGGCGGTGGCGGCGTTGAACGTGGCGATGGGCGGCCCGCTGGCGCGCCTGCTGTACTTCGGCGTGCCCAAGCTGGCGCTGGCGGGCGGATTCCACCGCCTGCTGTGCGCTTACACCTTTGCGCTCGCAGTGGCCGGCGGGCTGGGCCTTCACGCAATCTGCCAGCGCCTGGAGCCGCGCGACAGCCTGCGGCCGGACGATGAGGGAGCCTGCCCCTGGAACCTGACGGCGGCGCGCGGCATCTGCGTCATCGCTCTCCTGCTTGTCATCTACGAGCTGCTGCCGTGGGGTCACGAGTTCCTGCCGCGCTGTCGTCGGGAGCACGTGTACCCCGTGACGCCCACCATCGAGCGCCTGAGGCAGTCCGAGGGCCGGGTGCTGGCGATCACGCCGCGCGAGAGCTGGCGGCTGGACCGAACTCCGCGCGCCCTGCTGCCGCCCAACTCGGCCACCGTCTACGAATACGACAGCGTGGCGGGCTACGACTCCCTCTTCCCGCGCTCGTATCGCGAGTTCGCCTT
>CBFDBV010000554.1:0-3068 GCA_965603135.1 uncultured bacterium | reverse complement strand
CACCTGCTTCCCGAAGGCCTGGAAGGGCCGCCCACGGCCGCGCCCCATGGGAACGCGCTCATCGTCAAGGGCACGCCCGCCGCGATGGACGAGTTCCGCGAGATTCTCGCGATGCTCGACACGCCGGCGGCGATGGTGAGGATTTCCCTGCGCCTGGACGAGTTCTTTCAGTCGGCTGTGCGCAGCGTGCTGCCCGAAATGCACGCCTGGGGATGGGGCGGCGAGGCCCACGCAGGCGGCCCGGCCAGCGGACAGACGATGCTCGGCTTCGGGCTCAGCAACTCCGACCTGCTGCTGGGCGCAGGTCGCCAGGACGGGTTGCGGCGCACTATGACCGAGGCCCAGGTCACGGTCACCAACGCGCATCCGGCAATCATCTCGGTGGGCGAGGTGCGTCCATGGTTCGCGGGCGAGGTCTGGTACGACGCCTGGGGCCGGCGGCACATCGAGTACTTCCCCTACGCGATCTTCACCGGGCTGTCTCTGTGGGTGCTGCCGCAGATCCAGTCGGATGACACGGTCCTCATGCACTTGCGCCCGATGCTGGTGGAGGCCAGCGGGAAGGCCTCCGCCATCGGGCCCGGGGATGTTCTGCGCACGACGCTTGTCGAGACGGTGGTGCGCGCGCATGACGGCCAGCCGCTGGTCATCGGCGGGCTACGCAGGCTTGCCGATGAGCAGAACCAGCGCTGGAGCACGGTTGAGACGGCCCAGCACAAGTCCACGGACTCGGTCATCACGGTTACACCGCATATCATCAGAACGCTTCAGCCTTGAGGCGCTTGGCGGGCCGGGAGGGTGAGATAGGATGGCAACGGCAGTTCTGTGGTTCGGCGTAGCGATGAGTCTTGCGGGGCTGGCCTACGCGTTCATCGTCGGGCGAGCGGCGCGTGCCGCGGTGGGCGGTAAGGGCGGTCCGAGCGATGAACGGGGGTACGTTCTGTACTCGCCCGTCGCCTGGGCCGGGTGCGTGCTGCTGGCGTGTTTCCTGGCCACGCTGGCGACGGAGCCGCCGGCGTCTGAGGGCCAGGGGCTGGGCTGGGGCTTGCTCATCGGCGGTGCGGCCGGGATCGTTGCGGCATTGCTGGTGGGGTGGCTGACGGGCCGAACTGAGGAGCCAGAGGCGACACCATCAGTTGCGTCGAGCGAGATGGGCACTGCCGCCGCGCTGGGCCTGGCCTCGCTGGCGGTGCTGCCGGTGAATGTCGCGCTGATCGGTTGGCACGGCTACCCGACGGCGGTGCTGATGGGCGTGGCGCTGGGGGCGTGTCTGATCGCGGGCGTAGTGCGGCTGGCGATGTCGGCGTGCGAGCGCAGCATCGGAGGCCGGGCGCGCGCGTTCGGTGCGCTCGACATGTTCGCTCTGTTCACTGTGCTGCTGGCCGGCGCGGTAGTGCTGGCCGTGCTGCACTTCGATGAGGCGGCGCGACGGGCCTGGTGGTCACTGCCGACCGCGCTGGGCGGAGCGCTGATCCTGGGGATCATGCTCGACGCGGCACTGGGCCTGGGCCAGGGCGCGTGCTCCGGGGCGGCGGTACTGAGAATCCTGATCCCGGCGCTGATGGCGAGGCTGGTCGGGTGGCACATGCTGGGCTCAAGCACGCCGTTCTGGGCGCTGGTGACGGGGCTGGTCGCGTTCGGGATCATCGCGTGGCTGCTGCACACGGCCTGCGGGAGAGACGGGGCGGCGCCGATGGGGTGGCGAGTGAAGGCGGGCTTGCTGGGCCCGCTCGTGGTCGTGGCGGCGGCGATGATCGGCTTCAAGCTGCAGGCGGGGTTCGGCGTCGCTACCATGCTGCTGGGCGGGATGACGGTGGCAGCCTACGCGCTCGCCCTGCCGTTCTGCCCGAGGCAGCCCGAGCCTGGTGCCTCAGATGCCGACGAGGGGGCGCGCACGAGCGGCCTGTCGGCGGCGACTTCCGTGTGCATGGCGGTCGGCGTGCTGCTGGTCATCAATCGCTTGCTGCTAGAGAGATACGTTGACCTGCCGGCGATGGACTTCACGGTTCACTACGTGCTAATGGGGCTGCTGGTGGGCGTTGGCCTGCCTTTCGCGCTCGCGGCGTGGCAGTCGGAAGCGTCCGAGGCAGGCGGCGCACAGCCGCTCGAGGTAGCGATGAAGCGGTCGCTGGGCTGGGTGGCGGGCGTCGGGATCGTGGCCGTGGCGGTAGCGCCGCTCGTGGCCGTACTGTGGGGGATGAAGATCGTGGCCGGCCTGGTGGCGGGGCTCATCGCGGCGCAGGTGTTGGCGCTGGTGAGCAGCTTCGAGTGGTGCGAGCCGACGCAGAATCGCGGTATGCTGCCGATGGTTTCCGCGACGGTGCCCGTGGGCATTGCGCTGATCGCCGCGCAGATCGCGCCGGTGTTCGCGGAGTACTCAACGATGCCGCGCACCGGCAAGGTCTGGATCGTCATCGCGGTCGGCGTCATCGGCGTCGTCTGGATGCTGCTCAAGGGCGCGACGGGAGTCTGGACCGGGCCGGAGGAGGGAGAGCTATGAGAGGGACGAGGCGCGGCGGGGTCGCGATGGCCCTGCCGCTGATCCTGGCGCTGGTGTTCGTTGGGATCGCGGTCGTTGCGATCATCGAGCAGGAGCCGCCGCGCGGGACGCTTACGGGGAAGGTGGTGGCTGAGGAGCTCGGGAGGCCGCTGCCGGGCGTGAAGGTCTATCTGAGCGCCAAGTTCACTGTCGGCGGCGAACGGCCGGAGACACGGATCATCAGAGCGGGGCCTGATGGCCGATTTGCCGCCGACTGGCTTGATGCCGGAGAGTGGGCGATCCGCGCCAGCGCCAGGGCCCACGAGCTGGGGCCAGTTGGGGTGGAGGTCGAGGAGGGCCGCACGCGCGACATCACCCTGGAGCTGGCGCCGGTGGAGCCGTTCCTGCACCTGATCGTTCACCAGCATATGTTCACCTCCGATGAGCCGGTGCAGATAGCCTGCCGCGGGTTCGTGGAGCCGGATGTGATCCGCGTGCATCGCTACCTGGTGGACTTCGACCGGCTCATCGCCACGCGGGGAGGCAACCTGCACGCGCTCGGCATCAGGTCCGACACGAGCATCTACGA
>CBFDBV010000553.1:0-3084 GCA_965603135.1 uncultured bacterium | reverse complement strand
TGGTCGCGAGCGTGGCGCTGATCGCAGGTGCGGCTCTGATAGTCTCCGATGCGCAGGCCCAAGGAGTGCGATTCCTGGGCATCGAAGACGGAGATACCGTGCGCGATGTGGTGAAAATCCAGGCCACCAAGCCCACGCCGCGCTCCGGGTGGATCTCCTACAAGATAGAAAAAGGCACGGGCGGGGACTTCATCGTGGCAGTGATCGAGCCGTTCATGTTCACGTGGGATACGCGCGAACGCGATGAGAACGGCAAAGACCTCTACCCGGATGGGCAGTACACTATCACCGCCTCGGCGCTCAGCCCGCAGGGAAAAAAGGTCGGCGATGTCGCTATCACGGTCACCGTCAAGAACGCCGTGGGCGCCGGAGACCGGCCCGATAACGTCAGCCTGAGGCTCGAGTACGAGCGCAATCAACAGGTGAGATACCGGGCAACAGGCTCGTGGCAGATCAGGCCGGCGAAAGATGAAGAGGAGCCCGATGACGTCTGGGAGATAGCCAAAGACGCCAACGGGCGGATGGTGGCTAACTGGACCAACAAGGTGATGAGCCCGACCATCGCCGGCGGGCGCGCCGTGCTGCACGTCATCGTGGGCTCCTCGGGCGAGCAGATGGGCGCAGAGGAGGTCGCGAGCCTGCCCAGCGCGGGTAAGTCGCATACCTACCTGGCCCGGCGCGACGGCACCATGCAGCTCAAGCACGACGACGAGGAGAGCTTCGACCTGGCAGAGCTGTACCTGGAACTGCCAGACCGGCAACTGCGGGTGGGAGAGACCTGGACCAGCGCAATGCGGGTGCTGCCAGTGCCGCAGATAGACACCGAGGTCAGAGTGGTCCGGGCCAAGCACCGAGTGGAGGGGTTCGAGTGGATAGCCGGGCATAAGTGCGTGTGCATACGTAGCGAGTACAAGGTGGATGGGGAGAAGATCAAGCTGAAGCTGAAGGCCAAGGCGGAGCAAGCGGCCGTCTTCGGCGGCGAGATGGGCGCCTTCCCTGAGGATGAAATGATGGCGCCGATGGAGGAGATGGGGATGGAGGGCGAGATGGGCATGGGGATGGAGGGTGAGGCGAAGGTCAGTGACGAGATAGAGACCTCGTACGTCGGGGAGCGGCTGACGTACTTCGCGTACGAGATGAACCGGCCCGTGAAGATCGTGGACATCATCACGCACTCGCTGGAGGTGCCGCGCGGCGCCGTCGGCACGATGGGCATGGAAGAGGGGATGATGGAGGGCGAGATGATGCCGGAGTTCGCCGAGGAACCCCCCGGCGGGCCGGGTGAGGGAATGCCCGCGGGCGACGAGGGCTTCGCCGAGTTCGGCGGGTTCGGCGGTGGTTTTCAGACCCAGCCGGCGACGCCGATGAAGATCAACGTGAACGTCAGGCTCGAGATCAGCGAAGTTGGCTTCTAGGGCGGAGATGCAGCGAACGGCTCAACTTCTCGTTCGTAGGTCGGGCATTCTTGCCCGACGCTGTTGACCGGCTGCGGAAACGACGGAAGAGTCGGGCTAGAAAGCCCGACCTACGGCAGGGGATGGAGAGCGGTCCGGTAGCAAACCACGGCGAATGACGGCGACGGTTATGCCATGCAGTCAAGAGCGCTGAATGAGATGCGAGCAGGAAGGGGCCGCGGCAACAAGACCGCGGCCCTCTGTTGTTTGCGTGGCCGGTCCGCGGTGATGGTGGTGGCCGTGGCGCTGGCGGTGCTCGTGTGCTGCCAGGCTCCGGCGCAGAAGGTCATGAACCTGCTGCCGACAGCCTTCATTCGCGCGCCGCAGACGGTCACGAACCTCCAGGTGGCCCTGTGGGACACGGGCATCCCCGGGCAGAGAGAGTGCCTCACCGAGCTGGTCAGGGCGTTCCAGAGCGTGCACCCGGGGGTCCGCGTCTGCCTGGAGTGGCGAGATGCCGCCGAGGCCGAGCACTGGGTGCCGCGCTGGTGCGACGGCTTCCGCCAGTACGCGCCCGATGTGACCGTGATGACCGACCTGTGGGTGCGCCAGTACCGCAGGGACTTGCTGGTCCTCGATCGCGAACTTCGACACGACCTGCAGCAGCGCTTCGTGCCGGCCGTGCTCGCCCAGGGCGGGGAGCCAGGACCGCTGCGCGGAGTCCCCTGGAGCGTCGCCACGCCGGCCCTCTACTATCGCTCGGACCTGCTGGCCGAGGCGGGGATCAAGCCACCGGGCGACTTCGCCGAACTCGTCGAGTGCGCGGCAGCCCTGGCCGATCCGCCGGAGAGATACGGCTTCGGGCTGCCTGGGGTGGGCGGCGGGGCAGAGGAGCTGCTGTACGCCCTCGCCGTGGCAGCCGGCGGCGAGATGGCCGACGAGGAGGGGAAGATCGCGCCGACCGCGCAGCCCTTCGAGACCGCCCTGGGCCTGCTGGTGGAGCTGCAGAGCCGGGGCGCGTTGGAGCCCGAGGTGCTCACGTGGACCGAGGTGGAGCTGGCCGAGATGCTGGTGGAGGGGAGGCTGGCGATGATGGTGGGCGGGCCCTGGCTGGGGGCGATGCTGGAGGACGCGAAGAAAAGGGCAGAGGGGGAAGCCGAGGAAGAAGCAGAAGAGGCGGCGGAGCGAGGGCTCGAGTACGCGATCGTGCCGCTGCCGCGGGAGCCCGAGGGCGCGGTGCACGTGACCGTGGACTGGCTGGTGGCCTTCCGTGACACCGACCGGAGTGAGCAGGCCCTGAAGCTGCTGGCGTTCTTGGCCCAGGCGCAGTCGCAGCGCGCGCTGACTACGCTGGGCGGAGTGCCGGCGACCTGGGGCCTGTGCGCAGAGATGGGGCGCGTGGCTCCGTGGGCGGCTCATACCGAGGGCCTTGCCCAGGGCAGGGGCCTGCCGCGAAGAGACTGGCCGCGGCTGAAGGCGCAACTGGGGAACGCCCTGACCTACGCGCTGAGCGGGCGACAGGGAGTGTCGGAGGCGCTGGAGAGCGCGGAGGACGTGACGCCGTGAGGCCGCGGTTGGCTCGCTTTGTTGACGAACGGCTTGCGGGGGCTCTGCCCCCGCACCCCAGACCCCGCCACCCGGGGCAGACGTAGCGACCCCGCGCGGGGGGCTCGGCCAGGCCCCGTGGCGG
>CBFDBV010000552.1:0-3088 GCA_965603135.1 uncultured bacterium | reverse complement strand
GACTACCGCGGCAAGTACCCGTTCGGCCAGGTGGGCATCATCGCCTTCGTCCTGCCGAACTACTTCGGGGACAGGTCAGCCTTCAACGGCGTGGACCAGGCCCTTCATGTGCTCGCCGCCCAGCACATCCTCGCCGACCTCATCCCCGAGCGCGTGTTCACCCCCGCCTGGATCAGCCGCTACGCCGCGCTCGTGATGCCGTACATGCCGATTGTCTCGGACAGCCAGATCGCAGTGCTGACCGACTACGTCAAGCAGGGCGGCAAGCTGATTCTGCTGGGCAAGGAGGTCGCGAGCCGGGACCGCTTCGGCCGCGACCGTGACCCGCAGGCCGCTGGGCAGCTCCTCGACGCGGCGACCGCCCGCTATGACTGGGACCTGGCGCAGGCCTTCGCCGAGGGCGCGCCTCTGAGCGGTCTCGAGCTTTGCGGCAAGCAGGCCACACCCCTGGTGCGCCTCTCAGCCTACGTGGACGACCCCCATGAGCCGACCGAGCTTGTGCTGCACTGCGTCAACTACGACGTGGACCTCGGCCTCGACCACCACCGTGTGGGCGCCATCAGCAACCTCGACCTCAGCGTGCCCCTGCCAGCGAACACGCGCGCGACCTCGGCGGTGCTCAAGGCCCCGGGCGAGGCGGACGTGGGACTGAAGGTCGAGAACGGCGACGGCCGCGCTGTGGCTGCGGGGAGCGACCGCGAGCGGTCGCCGGGCCGCGCGCGGCTTACGATCCCGGAACTCAGAATCTACGGCTTCGTACACATCTCGCTGCAAAGGGCTGGAGCATGATGAAGAGGCTGCTGCACCTTGTCTGTCTGTCGTGTGTCGCACTGCCACTGTTTGCCGCGGAGCAGCCCGCGCTGGTCGTCCGCCACGAGCATTACTTCGTAGTGGTCAACGATGCGGAGCTGGCCCCGACCATCACAGCCCGCAGCAAGTCCTACTTCCGCTATGCTGAGGGCCTCGCCTTGCAGGTGATAGACGACCAGGCGGAGGTGCGCCTGGAGACGCTGCTGCCGGTCGGCGCCGACCTGACCGAGCAGGTTCCGGGCGCGCTCGCGCCCTACTACTTGGTCATCGCCGAGCCGGGCTACAATGGCGTCATCTTCGACGCCGACCGGCCCTGGGGCATCGTGGCGGCGGGCCGCTGGGGCTTAGGCACGAACGGCGCAGTCCCGCAGATGTACCTCTACGTCCCGCCCGAGTGCGAGAGCTTCAAGCTGACCTGTCATGCGCCGTCGCCGCGGGAGGGCGGCCGCGTCACGATCCTCGATCCTGACGGCGCCGATGTCGCGGTGGTGGACGGGGAGTTCGATACCGCGACGGAAGACACGATCGAGGTGCAGGCGGAGCATCGCGGCAGAGCCTGGTCGTTGATCTGGGGCAAGCCGCAGACCGCAGAGGCAAGCCTGGATGACATGATGCTCTTCCTGGACGGCTACCTGGCGCCGCTGCTGTGGCAGGACCGCGGCTGGGCGGAGAAGCACGGTCCCGTGATCTGGCAGCGCCACAAGGCGGTGCTGGACGAGCAGGCGCAGGAGTAGGCGCCGGGGCTATTCACCTTCGCTCATCCAGCAGAACCTGGGGATCACGATCTGCTCGCACGGCTGGACGTCGTACTCGCGCACGGTGATCGCGCTCCCCGCCGCGCTCTCGATCTCGTAGCCTGTGCCCCCGGCCAGCAGCCAGGTGCCCGTCAGCGTCGCCTCCTCCGGCAAGGGGTCATCGAGCGTGATCGTCCGGCCCTCGATCCCGGCCACGCCGTGCACGATGCGCGGCTCCTCGAACTCGATGCTCTTGCCTCCGCACGCCAGGCGCGTGCCGTCCAGCAGGTATGCCCTCCGCATATTGCCACCCTCGTCCAGCGATGCAAAGCCGAAGCGCCCCGCCATCTCGACCGGCCCGTACGCGCGTCGCTCGTCGTCAAGCGCCGACATAACGTAGTCGGTCCGGCCCTCCAGCTCCACCACCAGCGCCAGTCCCGCCCCGGCGGGATCGTCCGGCTCGCCAGGCAACTGCCGCACCGAGATGATGGGCGACTGCTCCCCCTCGTAGGGCGCCATCACGGCGGCAAAGGTGCTGGCGACGTTCTCACCCGCGCGCTCGGCGAGTATCTCAGTGATGGGCGGCGCGTGGAGCTGATCGCCCCGGTAGCTGCGCCAGCCGGGCGCGTCGGTCACAATCAGCCGGTCAATCCCGGTCGGCATCCACAGGTCAATCTTCACGCCCGCGTTACGCCACGTCGCGCGCCACGTGCCCGTGGGCGTAGCCACCCGCAGGTTCTCCATCCATGAGATCTTGCCGTCTTCGGGCCTCAACTCGAGGTCGTGCAGCTCGAACTCGTCGCCGTTGGAGTTGAAGCAGTAGTGATGCAGCCCGCCACCCGCGACGCGGAAGAAGTCCACCGCATAGCTGTTGTCGCCGGGAAGCTGCACCAGCGCGCAGGTGCGCCGGTACTGGGAGCACTGCTCGTAGGCGTTCGCCGACGCCTGGATGACCTCGACCTCCGGCGCGACGCCGAACAGCTCCAGCGTCGAGCGGCGGTCCTTCGACACCTGGCTCTTCCCGTCAACCGTTACCAGGTTGTGCGAGTAGGTGCCTTTGGTCCACGCGTTGCGCGGGTCGTCCCAGATATACCCTCGGTCGGACGCCATCTCCTTGTCCAGGGCGTGGTAGATGATCCCGAGCGTGTCATAGTGCCGGTGGCCGTGCATTGCGTATCCGTTGAAGTAGAACGCGTTCCTGCCGTGCGGGTGGCCGTTGCGCAGCACCGCGACCTGCCAGCCGGGGAAGTACTCGCTGCGCAGGGGCAGCGCCGCTTCGCCCTCGGGCGCCGCCAGGTCCGGCGCCCGGTGCCAGAGGGCGTACTCGCTGCCCTTCGCAGACAGGGGCGCCCCCTGCACGGTCTCCAGCAGCCCGGCGTAGCGCTCGCCGTAATGATCCGCGAGTATCTCGGCGTAGATCGCTGAGATGCCGCCGCCGGAGTGCGTGTCGCCGATCACAGGGTACTTCAGGTCCGGGGTCAGCATCTTGACCATGCTCAGCAGCGCCAGCCGGTAGCGCTGCACATCCTGGTACGGGTTCAGAT
>CBFDBV010000551.1:0-3094 GCA_965603135.1 uncultured bacterium | reverse complement strand
TGGAGGCCTGGGGTCTTTACCGAAAGGTGCTGGACTGGGAGGACTGGATGGCGCGGTGAGACGGGCCTTCGAGCAAGGAGGGACTGCCCACGGGGATCCTACTCCTCGCGCGCCAGCTCCGCTCTGAGCTGGTTCTTGAGGACCTTGCTCATCGTGTTGCGGGGAAGCTGGTCCACGAAGAAGACGCGCGCGGGGACCGAGTAGTCCACCATCCGCTCCGCGCAATGTGCGCACACGTCGGCCTCCGTGAGTGAGGGATCCTCGGCGACGACTACGGCGGCGACTATCTCACCCTTGCGCCGGTGCGGTAGACCGATCACCGCCGACTCGCGCACGCCCGCCAGGCCATTGATCACCTTCTCCACCATCGGCGGATACACGTTGTGCCCGCTCGTGATGATCAGTTCCTGGCAGCGGCCCGCGTGGGTCATAAAGCCCTCCTCGTCCAAGCGCCCCAGGTCGCCGGTCTTGAACCAGCCGCCCTCGAAGGCCTCGGCGGTTGCCTCCGGCTTGCGCCAGTACTCGCGGAACAGGTTGGGGCCCCTGATCCAGACCTCGCCAACCTCGCCGGTCGGCAGGTCCTGCCCGCCCTCGTCCACGATGCGCAGCTTCAGCCCGGGCAGCACCTTCCCGCACGAGCCCTCCAGTGACGAGTAGCCCACCGGCAGGCTGGTGATGACGTGGGACTCGGTCATCCCGTAGCGGTTGGTGATGGGCCGGCGGAGTATGTCCTCCAGCTCAGGCAGCACTTCCGGGCGGATCGGCGCGGAGCCGCAGGTGAACAGCCGGACGTGCGACAGGCCGGGCCCCGCCTCGCGGAAGAAGTCATGCTCCAGCCAGGAGTAGTAGAAGGTCGGGATAGCGAAGAGGACCGTGCACTCGGCGAGCGCGTCCAGCGTCTTACGCGGATGGAACACGGGCTGGATCACCATCTCGCAGCCGGACAGCAGCATCATATGCGAGGCGAACGAGAGCCCGTGGATGTGATAGAGCGGCAGGCAGTTGAGCAGCCGGTCCGCCTCCGTGAACTGCCAGGTGTCGCGCAGGGAGGTGAGCGCGCAGGCGAGGTTGTCGTGCCGGTGCAGCACGCCCTTGGGCCGGCCGGTGGTACCAGACGAATACAGCATGAAGGCCGGGTCGGTCGCGGCTATCTCGACCTCGGGCAACGGAGCGGGCTCCGCGCCGAGCAGGTCCTCGACGCTCAGGATGGCGCGGGGAGTCGGTTGGTCGGCAGCGATGCGCTCGATGGTGCGCCGCCCGGCATCGTCGGTCACGACCAGCGCGGCCTGGCTGTCCTCGAGGTAGTAGCGCATCTCCGGCTCGGTGAAGCGGTCGTTGAGCGGAAGGGAGACGGCGCCCATCAGCATCGCGGCGAGGTCGGCCAGCAGCGTCGCGCGCTTGTCGGAGGTGTACAGCGCGAGCACATCTCCCTGCCGCAGCCCGGCCTCCGCAAGCACGCGCGCAATCCCGCCCAGGCGCAAAGCCAGTTCGCCGTAGGTCAGCCGTTCCTCAGCGAAGCTCAGGGCGGGACGCGTCGAGTGTCGGTCGAGCGCCTCGCGCAGCAGGTCAGCGTAGGCTGGCGTCACCGTTGCAGGCCTCCCGGGTTGATCGGAGCCTCGCGGGATGTCCGCTAACGAGGGTAGCAGAGCCAGAAGCGCGGGTCAAGGGGAAGGGGAATCCTCGCTCCACGGGCAATAGGACCGGACGGCGCAGGTGCGCGAGCAGGGCGGATGAGGAGGTCGTGAGTGCCGATGCTTAGGACCTATGCGATGCTGACCGCGCTGACAGCGATGATGCTGGGATCGGGGGGACCGACGGTGTCCGAGCCCTGCACGCTCTACAAGCCCGAGAACCTCGAGATCGCCCGGCAGAACCTCGAGAAGCACACGTGGGCGCGCAGTATTCTGGAGGGCTACAAGCTCCGTGTGGCGTTTGCGATGGAGCAGGACGACCAGTTCCTCTACGAGATGGTGCCGGAGCTAACGCCGGGCGTCTCCTACGGTCACGTGTGCGCCAACTGCGTCGGCGAGAAGTGCTCACCGGGCGAGACGGGCGTGTTCAAGTGGAGCATTGGCAAGCCCGACCAGGTCGTCTGCAAGTACTGCGGGACCGTCTACCCCAACCCCGATCACCCCGAGACCGGCAGCATCACCGCCCCGCGCATGGGCCAGACCTTCACGTACTACCTGACCGAGGAGGAGCGTGCCCACCCCGAGGACGACACCGGGAAGTACGCCTTGCACTGGGCCTCGTGGCCGATTCACGTCAGTTGGCGGGGACTGATCCGCCTCAACAAGGCCACCTGGGTCTACAAGTACGCCCTCCCGATGGCCAAGGTCTACGCGCTCACCGGCGAGGTCGAGTACGCCGAGAAGTGCGCCGTCATCCTGGATGCCTTTGCCCGCAGGTATCCCAATTGGCTCTACCACACCTACTTCGGCTCGTGGGTGGACTTGCCGCCGGGCGAGGCGGCCCGGAACCTTGGCGAGCATCCGCGCGCGGGCAAGTTCGCCCTCGAGGAGGTCATCAACCCTATCCCGCGCATCCGCGACCAGAACGACGACGGCTTCGGGGACACGCGCGTAGGATTCTGGGGCTCGGGCCGCTTCACCGCCGGCGTCGGCGGAGAGGGTGGCTTCCTGCTCAACTGCACCGTCGCCTACGACCTGATACGGGACGCGAAGCACGAGGACGGCACGCCCGTCCTGAGCGAGGAGTTGGACCGCCGCATTGCCGAGCACCTCATCCTCGCCGGCTGCGCCGACCTGGAGAACTACGCGAGCATCAACAACAAGTGCGGGCCCGGACGGGCCTTGAGCGCGGCGGTGGGCACGATGTTCGAGCGACCGGAGAGCGTGCGCCGAGCCCTCGACGGCTTCAACGGACTGATGGAGCAGGCCTTTCACTTCGACGGCTTCTGTAAGGAGTCGCCCTCCTACTCGAGTATGCACCTCGGGGGAATGCGCAGCATCCTCGACCTCCTCCTGGGATACTCGGACCCGGCGGGCTACGAGCCCGAGGAGGGTCCGGCCTTCAGCGATCTGAACCCGTACCAGGATGTGCAGCGCTACCGGCTGGCGCTGCTGAGCATGGT
>CBFDBV010000550.1:0-3108 GCA_965603135.1 uncultured bacterium | reverse complement strand
GGGCAGAGCCACGTGGGGCGGCTGGGCTCGCGCGAGGCCATCGCCCAGGTCAAGGCCGAGCTGCTGCAGCACTTACCCGCGGACGGCGCCGCGGTCCTTAATGCGGGCGGCTTCTTCTTCCAGGTCTTTGCTGAGATGGCGCCCTGTGACGTCATCTCCTTCGGGCTGGGGGCGGACGCGGACGTCCGTGCCGTCAATGTGGGCCCGGCCGGTCTCGACGGGATGGACTTCGTGCTGGCGGCCGCCGACCGTGAGGTCCCCGTGCACCTGCAAGTGCTGGGACAGCACAACGTGGTGAACGCGCTGGCGGCGGCTGCGGCGGCCCTGGCCCTGGAGGTCTCGCCTGAGTCCATCGCCACCGGCCTGTCAGAGTACGCCGGCGCGCCTATGCGCCTGGAGCCGGTCCAGGGGCCGCGTGGCTCGATGATCATCAACGATGCGTACAACGCGAGCCCCGACTCCGTTGAAGCAGCCCTGGCGGTCCTTGCAGCTTGCGCCGGCAGAAAGATACTGGTCTTCGGCGATATGCTGGAGCTGGGCGCGGCGGCAGAGGAGGCGCACCGTGTCTGCGGCGAACAGGCCGCGCGCGCCGGGGTTGCGTGGCTGGTGGCGGTCAGTGAGATGGCAGCGGCCGCCGCTGAAGAGGCCGCGAAGCACGGCGTCCGCGCCGATCTCGTCGCAGACGCGCAACAGGCGGTCGAGCTGCTCCGGCCCGAGATAGGCGAGGGCGACCTGATACTGGTCAAAGGCTCGCGCGCGCTGGAGCTTGAGCGCGTGGCAGAGGGGCTTTCGGATGGCTGATGACGTGGTGATGATCCGCGTAGCGTGTCTCGTGGGCGGGTGCGTGATGAGCGCTCTGCTCACGCGCGCCATCCTGCCGCGGCTGCGCAGGGTCGCCCGACACAGAGTGCGCGAGGACGGGCCCGAGAGCCACCTGGCGAAGAGTGGCACCCCGTCCATGGGCGGCACTGCAATCATGGCGGCGGTCGTCCTGGTTGCGCTCATCTGCATTGCGCTGGCTCGCGAGATGACCGGACGGACAGTAGCGGTGCTGCTGTTCGCCGTGGCTATGGCGGCGGTCGGGTTCGCGGACGACTACGCCAAGCTGGTCAAGCACAGCCCATACGGCTTCCATGCGCGGTATCGGATAGCCGTCGAGGTACTACTGGCCATCGGTCTTGTCGCCTATCTGGCCGCGCACCAGCCCGAACAGATCTTGTCGGGGCTGACCATCAAGTTCGGCCCCGCCTGGCTGCGGGCGTGGCTGCTCCTGGCCGTGCTGGTGCTCGTCGGCAGTGCGAATGCCGTCAACCTGACCGACGGGCTGGACGGGTTGGCGGCGGGGCTGGTGGCCATCTGCGCGGTCCCACTGGGACTGGGCTGCCTTGCTCACCTTCAGTTCGACCTCTGGTTGCTGAGCCTGGCAACGGCCGGGGCGGCGGCAGGCTTCCTGTGGTACAACGCCCATCCGGCAAAGGTGTTCATGGGCGATGTCGGCAGCATGGGCCTCGGGGCGCTGCTCGGCGCCATCGCGGTCGCCGCGCGCGTGGAGATGCTCTTCGCTCTCATCGGCCTCATCTTCGTGGTCGAGGTCCTCTCGGTCATCGGGCAGGTCATCAGCTTCCGCGCGACGGGCAAGCGCATCCTGAGGATGGCCCCGGTGCACCACCATCTGGAGCTGTCGGGCTGGGCCGAGCAGACGATCGTGGTGCGGTTCTGGGTCATCGGCGGCTGTCTGGCAATGATCGGCCTGGGTATGCTCGGTCTGGCTATGAACTGAGGTCGGTGGTGATCGCAGGGCCAAGCATGCGGGGGGGGCGATCCCGCCCAGGCGGGACGCCACGAACGGCGCTATGATGCTGGAGGCAGCCGTCAGCCAAGCCGAGATCGAAGCCTACCGCGCCGAACTTGCGGGTCAGCGCGTGGGCATCATAGGCGCTGGCCGCAGCGGGATGGCCTGCACGCGTCTGCTGGCGGGCCTCGAAGCGCGGGTGGTACTGGCCGACGCAAAGCCCCTGGACGAGCTGGCCGCGCAAGCCGAGCAGGCTGAAGCGCTGGGCGCGGAGCTGCTCCCTGAGTTCACGCGGTTCGAGCAGCTTCCCGGTATTGACCTTCTGTTAGTGAGCCCGGGCGTGCCGCGCGATCATCCGGCCGTCATCGAAGCGTGCGCGCGGGACATCGAGGTCATCGGCTCCCTGGAGTTGGCCTACCGGCTGTGTGCCGCGCCCATCGTCGCCGTCACGGGAACCAACGGCAAGGGCACCTGCTGTCGCCTGCTGGCGGATATGCTGGGGCGCGGCGGCATCCCCGCTCTTCTCGCGGGCAACATCGGCCTGCCGCTGGCGGCCCTGGTAACGAGTGCGGAACCCGCAGGCGTGGCGGTCGTGGAGGTCAGCAGCTTCCAGCTTGAGACCATCGTCCGTTTCCATCCGCGCGTTGCGGTCATCCTCAATGTGACCGCCGACCACCTGGACAGGCACGAGAGCTTCGACGAGTACGTGGCCGCGAAAAGTCGGGTCTTCGAGATGCAGGAGCCCGAGGACTTCGCGGTCGCCAACCTCGATGATCCGACGGCGGCAGAGCTGGCGGGCGCTTCGCAGGCGCGGCTGCTGGGGATCAGCCTCGCGGACGAGAACGCCGCAGGCCACCTGGAAGGCGACAGGTTGGTCGTGGCGCTCGAAGGCAGCAGTGAGGACATCTGCTCCAGGCACGACTTCCCGTTGCCCGGAGATCATCATCTCACGAACGCGCTGGCCGCGGCGGTCGTTGCCCGACTGCTGGGCGTGGAAGCCGCGCAGATAGGTGCGGCCGTGCGCGCCTATGAGCCGCCGGAACATCACATGGAACTCGTGGCCGAGATCGGCGGCGTCAGCTTCATCAATGACTCGAAGGCGAGCAATCCCAGCGCGGCCCTGGCGGACCTTGCCGCCCTGGAGCGGCCCTTTGTGGCCATCGTCGGCGGCAAGGACAAGGGGGCGGACTTCCGAGAGCTGGGCGAGTTCCTGGCGGCGAGGGCCAGGCGCGTCATCCTGATCGGCGAGGCTGCCAACGGAATCGCCGCCGCGATGGGGGATACTGATGCGGCGGAACACGCCGACAGCCTGGAGG
>CBFDBV010000549.1:0-3113 GCA_965603135.1 uncultured bacterium | reverse complement strand
GAGGAGCCCGCCGATCCGAACGCGCCGCTGGTGCAGGTCGACTTCGAGGACGACACGTACAAGAAGCACTGGGGCTATCACTTCAAGTTCTACCGGCGTTGGCTCACCGGCGCCAAGCACGTGGAGCGCGATGGCGGCGGCAAGTGTATGGTGCTGTTGTACGACCCCGACAAGGAGAACCGCGCCGCCGCGGCGGTCGCGCCCGGCGTGTGGGAGATCGACTGCTACCCGATCATCCGCTTCAGCTACCGCATCCCGCCGGGCGTGCCGGTCGGGATCTGCGTCGAACAGTTCGAGAGCGTAGTGCCGGTCGCCGTCTGCACCGAGACGTTTGAGCGCCCACCCGGGTGGCCCGGCTGGATCCTGGGCGGCACCAGGGGGGGGCACAGCATCGGCGAGTACATTAAGGTCCGCGACGGCCCGGAGCTGATCGACGACGGTGACTGGCGCGAGGTAGAGCTGGACCTGCGCGAGATCGAGGAGATGAACGACGTCACGTACCTGCGCCGCTTCATGTTCTACTGCAACTGGCGGCACAACGAAGAGCAGCAGTTCTGCTTCGACGACTTCGCCATCCTCCCCCCGCCGGAGTAGACCGATTCGCCAGGCCGGCATCATCATCGGCTACCCGTCGGGGGCGTTCGGCCGGTCCGGCCCTACCACGAACGACTGCTGACCATGCGGGGCCTGAGGACAGGCCCCGCCACGCTGTTGGGAGTCCGAGCAATGCTTGCGCCGCGTTTCGCCTTCGCATCTGCCTTGATCATCATCGGCTCGCTCCTGACCAGCACTGCCGTCGCCGAGGAGGTCTTTCACGAGACCTTCGAGGAGGCGGCTGCGGAGAAACTGTTCAGGCACACCTGGGGCGACGCGCCCACGGAGGTCCTTGCCAACGGCGCGGAAGCCGACATCGGCGTGGATGGCGGAGCCGGCGCGCACCTCAAGCTCGTCTTCGCCGAAGAGCCCGAGAAGAAGCAGTCCTACTGGTCGTACACGCTGCCCGAGCCGATGCCCATCGTCGAGGGGCTCTCACAGATCTTCATCCGCGTCAAGGGCAATGTGCCGGTGCGGCTGAAGATCGGCATCGCCACCTTCGGCTTCATCTACCACGCGCCCGCAAGCCAGGGCACAGGTGCGTGGGAGATGGTCACCCTCGAGAACGCCTACCAGGAGCTGGCGGCTTGGTGTCGCAAGGGCGAGCGCGACCCCGCCGAGGGCTTCATCACGCACATCATCATCTCCGTGGCGCGCACCGAGAACGTCACCGCCGACCTCGTGCTGGACGACATCGTCATCACCGGCGCGGAGGGCACGAGGGCCGTCGTCGAAGAGGAGAGGTTCCTGCGGCGGGTCAAGCGCGTGCGCGTCAGCGTGGCTACGCAAATCTGGAGCGACGAGGGCCGCACTCTCGATGCCGCGCTGGAGCGCATTGACGAGGCCGCCCTGGATGGCGCCGACCTCGTGCTGCTGCCGCAGGAGTGCGTCAAGACCGAGGGCGAGCCGATCCCCGGCCCCATCAGTGAGGCCATCGCGGCGAAGGCTGCCGAGCACGAGATGTACGTCATCGCGAACATCCGCGAGAGGGAAGAGGGCAAGACGTTCGTCACCTCCTTCCTGTGCGACCGCGCGGGCGAAATCGTCGGCAAGTACCGCAAGTCCCACAAGATGCCGGACGAGGACATGGACCTCGGCGACGACCTGCCGGTCTTTGACACCGACTTGGGCAAAGTCGCCATGCGCATCGGCACCGACCGCTTCTTCGCTGACATTGATCACGTGTACACGGCCAAGGGCGCGCGCATCATCCTCTGGTCGCAGATGCCCGAGCCGGTGGACGACGAGTTCCTCCAGGACTTCCCCTCGATGGGCCGCGCCGCCGACTACGGGGTGTTCATCGCCTGCGCCCGGTACAGCTTCGCCGGAGAGGGCTGGATCACCAACAAGTTCCCGCCCTATCGCGGCTGCCCCATCGGGCGCTCGTACGTGATCAACCGCGAGGGGCAGAGGGTCGCCTGTACGCCCCGCAAGGGCACGGGCGTGGCGACCGCGGTGATACCGAAGGCGCAGCTTCGGGGCGGTGGCCGTGGCGCGCGGCACATGCAGGCTTTCGCCGCGCTCACCGAGCCGGTCAGGCTGCCCGAGCCGCGCGAGTGGGCGAAGCGCAAGGTGCGCCTGACCATCATCGAGAGCCACCTGGGGGTTGACGAGCTACTCGCGAAGCTGGACGAGGCGGGGGAGATAGGCTCGGACCTCGTGTGTCTCTACGAGTTCGTCTGGATTCGCGGCGGCAAGCCCGAGAAGGTCGCGGAGATGACCGCCAGGGCGAAGGAGAGCCTGGCAAAGATCGCGGCCAAGGCGAAGCAGTGGCAGATGTATGTGCTCATTGCTGGGGTCATTGACCGCCTGGAGCGCAACGAGGCGATTCTCTATGACCGCGAGGGAAACGAGGCGGGCCGCTACTTCAAGATCGTCCGCACGCACGACGAGCAGATCTGCGGCGAGGAGACGCCCATCCTGGAGACCGACTTCGGCCGCATCGGGGTGCGCATCTGCGCGGACGAAGCCCACGTGGAGATAGACCGCTGCTACGGGGTCAAGGGCGCGGACATCCTGTGCACGCCGACGCAGAGCTGGGGCCCGGACGCGCTGAAGCGCGACTTGCGCGACCTCTCACGCGCGATGGACGCTGGCTTCTTCCTGGTCGAGTGCACGCACGCGGGCACGGAGGCACGCCATCGGAGCATCATCGCCGAGCCGACCGGGGCCATCGTCGCCAGCTCCAACTACCGTCGCCCCAGCATCGTCACGGCCGTGGTGGACCTGGACCACGACCGCCCGCAGCGTTACATCCGCGAGTGGACGCCTCACGAGCCGAAGGGGTACTTACCGCAGTATCAGCCCACCGAGTTCCCGAAGGTCGCCAACGACCTGCGCGAGACGATCCTCCGCCAGCGCCGACCGGACCTGTACGGCGTCCTGGCGCCGAAGAGGGAGGGGGAGTAGAGGCCGTCAGGACCTGCGCAGCAGCACGTCGTAGAAGTTGCGGCGATGGCCGACCGCGCGGACAACGACCTGCGCCGCGTCATCATCCACGAGGTACGCAACTCGATAGG
>CBFDBV010000548.1:0-3117 GCA_965603135.1 uncultured bacterium | reverse complement strand
AGCGCGATTCGGGCCGACACGCATCCGCCGTAATTTCGCGTCCTCGTTTTCACTAGATCCGCCAACCTTTTTTTCGCCCATAAGTGCCCAACCTACGCGGGCTATGGCCGAATCACCGTTGAGCGTGCTGCCCAAAATGTTCGCACTGGCCCTCCAGCACAGCTATATTAATGGAGGCACACACAAATCGGACCCTGCTCGGGCCGTCCCAAGAGCCGAGCCGACGACCACGAAAGACGAGCGCGAAAGAGTGGTGAGGTCCACCTAAATCAGGAAGAGCCAGGACCCCAGACCGACAGGATGGCGTGACTTCCACTACCGTTCTGTGAAGGGGGTGGCTCGGTGAAGCTGAACCCCGATCCCGATTATGAGCGACAGCCGGCTTCGCTGGAGGAGTTCGTAAAGGGGCCTGACTACCTCGACCTCAAGGACGAGGTCTATCCTGAGATCCTCAAGGTGCTCAAGGAGATATTCGACGGCCCGTACACCGAGGCGGCCCTGTGCTGGGGCATCGGCGCCGGCAAGTCGTACACGGCAGCCCTGGCCATCATCTATATGTTGCACCGCACCCTGTGCCTGCGCAATCCGCAGGAGCACTTCGGCCTGGGCAGCGAGAGCACCATCAGCTTCCTGAACATGGCTCCCACCGCCCAGCAGGCCCAGCGCGTCGTCTTCCACGAGATCCTGGGCAAGGTCCGGCGCTCTGAGTGGTTCAAGGGCGACTACGAGCCGGCCATCCTGCAGCGGGAGCTGCGCTTCCCCAAGGACCTCGTGGTGATCTCGGGCAACTCCGCCGAGACCTACCCGCTGGGCTACAACGTCCTGGGCGCGGTCATTGATGAGGCCAGTTGGCTGCTGGACACCGCGGGCGGCCAGCGCGACTCGGCCGAGGAGATCTACAACGCCCTTCAAGCGCGCATCCGCAGCCGCTTCCTTGACGAAGGGCTGCTCATTATGATCTCGTCGCCTCGCCATCGAGGCGATTTCCTCCAGCGGAAGCTGGCGGAGGCGGACATAAATCCGAAGATTTACGCCTCGCGCAAGGCGACGTGGGAGCTCAAGCCCGACGGGACCTACTGCGGGCAGACCTTCGCCCAAGACGGGCTGCTGGTGCCTGTCGAGTTCCGCGCCGAGTTCGAGCGCAACGCAAGCCGGGCGATGCGAGACCTCGCCGCCCGGCCGCTGGAGGCGTTCACGCCCTTTTTTCCCGACGACGAGGTGCTGGAGCGGGCGATTGATGACAGGCTGGTGCATCCCGTGGACGAGGCGGGCACGGTGATGGACCGGTTCCAGCCCAGGGACCGCGCCCCGCGATACATACACGTTGACCTGGCCCTGACCAAGGACGCCTGCGGGATCGCGATGGCCCACTGCGAGCGCGAGCCTCGCGACGAAGACGAGCCAACCGTGCTCGTGGACTTTATGCTCCAGATACGTCCCCCGGTCGGCGGCGAGATACAGATAGCCAGTATCCGCGAGTTGATCCTCGGCCTCGCCCAGCGGGGTTTCAACATCGCGCAGGTCAGCTTCGACAGCTATCAGAGCCGCGACAGCATGCAGATACTCAGGCGCAAGGGCCTCAAGGTGGAGCTGGTCTCCGTGGACCAGAGCCCGGAGCACTACGAGACGCTGAAGGAGCTGCTCAACGAGAAGCGGGCCCGGTGGTATCGCTACGAGCCGCTGCTGCGCGAGTGCCGGGGGCTGGAGTTCGTCAAGGGTGAGAAGGTGGACCATCGCCCCGGCGGCTCGAAGGACGTGGCGGACGCGGTTGCGGGTGCGGTCAGCCAGGCCGTCACTCACTGGGGCCAGGGCGACATCCGCGCGCATATTCTCTAACGGCAACCACCGGGAATCGGGAATAGGGAATAGGGTGACGGCAGACGACAGCCCGGGCCTGTGTCGTACCATTGCCTATTGCCCATTGCCCATTGCCGCCGTGCATGGAGGTAGTCCCATGGATGACAGTCTGATCAAGGCCCACGTGGTGGGCACCCGCGATCCCGCCGCAGGACGTAGCCAGCAGTTGCCCGAGGAGGCCTGGCGCGACTCCTACGCCAGCGGGGAGGTGAAGGAACCTCCTTACTCGCTCACCGCGCTGGCCGAGCTGTACGAGATCAACACGACACATAAGGCATGTGTTGACGCGAAAGTCACCAACTGCGTGGGCCTTGGCCACCGGTTCATCCCCGCAGCGGACGGAGAGGCCGCCGATCCTGCCACCCGCGAAGTGCTCGATCATCTCTTCGCCAACTGCAATCAGGAGATGACCTTCACCGACGTGATGCGCGCGGTCTGGACGGACGTGGAGACCATCGGCAACGGCTACCTGGAGATCACGCGCAACGCCCGCGGCGAGATTGATGGCTTCTACCACGTGCCCGGCACCACCGTGCGCGTCAGGGTGGACCGCAGCGGCTTCGTTCAGGTGCGCGAGGGCAGGAAGCGGCACTTCCGCAGCATCGGCGCGGAGGCGCTGCCCGATCCGGCGGGCGGGCAGACCCAGAACGAGATGCTCCAGTTCCGCAAGTACACGCCGCAGTCCACCTACTACGGGGTTCCCGACATCCTGCCCGCGGTGACTGCGGTGGCCGGCGACCGCGCCGCGGCGGAATACAACGTCAACTTCTTCGAGTACAACGCGGTACCGCGCATGGCCTTCATCATCCAGGGCACCCAGATGACAAAGGAGTTGATGCGGCGCATCCGCCAGTTTATGGAGACGGAGATCAAGGGCAAGGGCCACCGGACCCTGCTCCTCGAGGTCCCTACCGCTGAGGCGGACATCCGCATGGAGCCGCTGGGCGCGACCCACTCCGAGGACGCGGGCTTCCTGGACTACCGCAAGGCCAACCGCGACGAGATACTGATGGTGCACCGGGTCCCGCCCAGCAAGATCACCATCGTCGAGAACGCGAACCTGGCCAACAGTCGCGACCAGGACAAGACTTTCCGCGAGCAGGTGATCCGGCCCGAGCAGCGGCGCATAGAGTTCCAGCTCAACCGGCTCATCAGCGAGCAGATGGGGATAGGCGAGTGGGAGTTCCGCTTCAAGGAGATGGACTTGACGGAGGAGTTACAGCAGGCGGAGGTGGCGAAGATTTACGCGGACATAGGCGC
>CBFDBV010000547.1:0-3119 GCA_965603135.1 uncultured bacterium | reverse complement strand
TGGCTGCGCGACCTGCTGGAGCCGGCGGCCGCCTACGAGGGGCTGCTGGCGGACGCGGCGGAAGTCGCGCCCGGAAGTGAGGGGCTTGTCTGCCTGCCGCACTTCAGCGGGACCGGGCCGCCGACCTTCAGGAGCGACGTGCGCGGCGGCTTCATCGGGCTGGCTCTGGGACACGGCAGGCCCCACCTGGTGCGTGCCATCGTCGAGGCGGTGTGCTTCGCGGCTCGCGATGCGCTGTCTCTGACAGCGCGCGAAGCGCAGGCGCCGATGGAGTTGCGCATGCTCGGCGGAGCCACGCGGTCGGACTTCTGGATGCAGACGATGTCGGACGTGGTGAGACTGCCGCTGGAGATACCGGTTTGCGGCGAAGCGCCAGTGCTCGGAGCGGCGATATTCGCGGGCGTTGCCTCCGGCAGGTTCGCGTCCATCCAGGAGGGCTCGGAGGCGTTCTACCGGCCACGGCGGACCTTCCAACCGCAGGAGGACGTCGGGGCCGAGTACGATGAGGCGTATGCGGCGTACCGTGAGGCGATGGAAAGGCTGTATCCGGGGGCGTTGGGGTAGAACGGCAGCAAAGGCAGTAGGGAGTAGCGAGTAACGACAAGTACCCCTTACCGGTAGGGCGGGCTCGAAGCCCGCCGTACTGAGCTGGGGAGCTGTCCGTCCTGCCGTTGCCGTAGCTCGCCGCTCGCCACTGGAGGCGTTCGCTATGTTCGCGCAGCCGCGCGTGGGACTTCTGCCGCTGTACCTGGCTCTGTACGATGAGGTCAGCCCGGAGAATCGGCCCGAGCGGGAGAGCTTCGCTCAGCGGGTCGCGGACAGGCTGACGGAGGCCGGCCTCACGGTGGAGCTGGCCGAGGTCTGTTGCGTCCGAGCGGAGGTGGAGAGGGCGGTCGCGGAGCTTGACGCGCGCGGCGTGGACCTCCTGGCAACGCTGCACCTGGCGTACTCGCCCTCGCTGGAGAGCGTGGAGGTCCTGGCCGCCTCGGAGCTGCCGCTTGTGCTGCTGGACACGACGCCCGCCGCGAACTTCGACGACACCGCGACCGGGGCGGATATGTCCGCGAACCACGGCATCCACGGGGTGCAGGACCTGGCATGTATGCTCAGACGTCGCGGGCGAACGTATTCCCTGGCCGTGGGGCACGTTGACGACGAGGCCTTCATCCGCGAGGCCGTGTCCGCGGCGCGTGCGGCAGTTGCGGCTCGGCGGCTCAGATCAATGCGCGTGCTCGTCTTCGGCGATGAGTTCGTCGGCATGGGCGACTTCGCGGTGGAGGCGGAGGTGCTCGCCCGCGAGCTGGGCGTAAGCATGCAAAGGGTGCCGGTGGCCGAGATCGCGGCGCGGATGGAGGCGGTGTCCGAGCAGGAGGTCGCGGAGGAGGACGCGCGAGACTGCGAGCGCTTCGATTGCTCGCGCGCGCCGGCGGAGGTCCTGCGCAGGAGCAATCACGTGGGGCTGGCACTGCGCGGGCTGCTGGACGAGGCGGGCGCCGGAGCCTTCTCCTTCAACTTCCAGTCATTCACGACCGCGTCCGGCGTGCCGACTGTGCCCTTCCTGGAGGCCTCCAAGGCGATGGCTCGCGGCGTCGGGTATGCCGGCGAGGCTGATGCGCTCACCGCGGCCTTCGTGGGCGCGCTGCTCCAGGGCTTCGGGGAGGTTACCTTCACCGAGATGTTCTGTCCCGACTGGATGGGGAACGCGGTGTTTATGAGTCATATGGGCGAGTGCAACGTGGCCCTCGCGGCCACCCCGCCCAGGCTGGTGGAGAAGGACTACGCGTTCGGTGACGTGGCGAATCCCGCGGTAGCCGTGTTCGCTCCGCGGCCCGGGCCCGCGACGCTGGTGAATCTGGCCCCGGGACCGGGCGACGCATTTGACGTGATCGCATCGCGGCTGCGCGTCCTGGACTACGGCCTCGCGCCGGGCTTCCCCGAGGTGCCGCATTTCTGGGTGCGGCCCGAGGACAGCGACTTGCGGGAGTTCCTGCGCGGATACAGCGAGTGCGGGGGCACGCATCATTCCGCTCTGGTGATGGGCGACCAGATGGATGCGCTGGGGCGCATGGCGCAGATGCTGGGCCTGAACTCGGAGCGACTATGAGTTGGCGGGTGTAGGACGACACTATCTATCATGATGCGAGGAGCGCTGCGATGCGGCGCGTGCTCAAGGTAACGATCGTGGTCGGGGTGATTGTGGGCGTAGGGATGGTTGTGTTCATCGCGGCCCGACCGCCGGCCCGCCCAGACCAGCGGATAGCAGCCGAGTTCCTCGGAGTTGCTCCCTGGCGCCTGTCGTCCGGCGGCAGGCGTCCTATCACGGAGGTCTCCGAGTACCACTGGGGCCGCGTGCGGGAGCGCCACTGGCTTTTGCCGCGCTGCCTCGGCATCGTTGACTGGTTCAGCGACGCTGCCCACGTGCAGGTGGACGTGGACAGAGAGATGGTGACGACTTGCTTCTGGCATCCTCTGACTGAGAGGGTGCACTGGTGCCCACTGTTGCGCAAGCCGATGGACCAGGAGGCGTGTGTCGCTCGTGCCGAGCAGTTCCTCGAGACGCACTCCGCTCTGTTTTCCTCCGCCGACGAGCTGGTGCGCAGTCAGCCCTCACGCCAAGGGCAAAGACCCAGCGTCTGGTTCGACTGGCAAGGCCCGGGCCCCGGCGACCTGATACACGTCGTCAGCCTCCAGATATCGAGACGGACCGGCAGACCGGAGCTGTATAGCGTCAGGCTAGGCACTCCGCCCCCGCAGGATCTAAGCGAGGTGAGGGTCACAGGCGAGCAGGCGAGGGCGATCGTTGTGGGAGGTCTACCGGACAACGTGTTTGATGCTCAGATCGAAGTACGCCAGCCGTGGACCCGGAGCCCCTTCGCTCCCATAGGCCAGCCGGTGTACATGGTGAACGTTGACGCGAAGGTGCGTCTTGAAGGCGGGGCTGACGAGGTGTACCCCTCACTGACGACGTACGGGGTGCACGCCACTACTGGCGAGCTTCTGACAGAGCCATACGATGCGCGCAAGAGCACCGTCGTGGAGTGAGGGTGGGGGGGGGCCCTGCAAACCCCGGGGGGGGGTGGAAGGGCCCCCAACCCCCGCGCGCCCCCCACCCCCCCCCC
>CBFDBV010000546.1:0-3122 GCA_965603135.1 uncultured bacterium | reverse complement strand
CCCCAGGCCGCCGAGTTGCGCGACGTCATCCTGGGTCGCCCCACCGAGCGCGTGCCGCACTTTGAGCTGTTCTTCTCCAACCGCGCTATCGCCGCGCACTTCCTCGGTCGCGAGGGCTCGCGCGACTTCCAGGACCGCCTCGCCTTCGCCATCGCCATCGGCTGGGGCGCCATCCCCGCCAGGTCCTTCGGCCTGATGCACGGCAGCCGCTCCGAGGTCGCCTCCGATGGCACAAGCCACTACGCCGGCGGCTCGCCCCTCACCTGGCACGACCTCGAGAACCTGACCGACCCTGACCTGGACCCGCTCATCGAGGAGTACGCCTCGAACGCCCGGGCCGCTCACGCCGAGGGCATGCTCGCTCACGTCTTCCTGCTGCACTGCTTTCACTCCGCCGCGACGGGCATCGGGATGGAGCGGCTGTGCCTGATGGTGCACGATGAGCCCGATCTCCTCCGCGTGTATATGAGCCGCATCGAGCGGTTCAACCAGCGCGTGATGCGCGCCATCCTCGACACCGACGTGCCGCTTGATTTCGTCATCTTCGACAGCGACTGCGCCTTCAAGAACGCCCTCATGGTCCACCCCGACGTGTACCGCGACCTCATCTTCGAGCCTACCGCGCAGACCTGCCGCATCTGCCACGACGCCGGCATCCCGGTGCTGATGCACACCGACGGCAGGATTGATGAGGTCTACCCCATCTGGCTGGAGCTGGGCTGCGTGGGCGCCCACGGCGTGGAGAAGCAGGCCAACGACCTGGGCGAGATCAAGGGCCTCTTCGGCGACCGCCTGACGCTGTTTGGCAACTTCGACCCGGTGGAGCTGGCCCTGGGCGACCCCGACGAGATTCGCCGCGCGGCGGCGGAGATGGTCGAGGTAGGCAAGCCCGGTGGCCGCTACGTGGCGGCGGTCAACACGATCGTCGGCGAAGAGGTGCCCCTGGCGAACTACCTGGCGTTCCTGGCGGGGATTGCTGACGCTGGCTCGTACTCAACTGCTGGCCGCTGAGAGGGAGATGAGCAATTGTGAACCGAGGAAACACGGCTTTGGTCAGGGCAGTCATGGGTCCGCTGCTGCTGGCAGCCGGGGGCCTGCTGTTGCAGGGCTGCAATGGCGACGACCCGCTGATCCCGGCGGACCCCTTCGAGCTGGTCAAGTCAATCACCGTTGACGGCCCGGCGAGCGGGACGGACGAGCCTCGCGGCATCGTGCTGGACGCTGCCGGCAACCTGTATGCCTCCGGCTGCCTTGACGTGCCCGGTCAGGACAAGGACATCTGGATCGCCAAGTACGATGCGAACCTCAATCTGCTCACCAGCACCACCCTCAACGGCTCGGCGGATGGCGAGGACATCGGCTGCATGGTGGCGCTCGATGGCAGCGGTTACCTGTACATCGTCGGGTACGTGACCGAGCAGGGCCAGGATCATAACATCTGGCTGGCCAAATACGACACCAACCTGGTGCTCCAGCAGCAAGTGACAGTCAATGGCTCCGAGAACAGCACCGACGACGGCTATGGGCTCATCTACGACGGGGCCGGGAGCCTCTATGTCGCAGGCACGGTCCGAGAGGTCGGCGAAGGCTACAACATCTGGCTCGCCAGGTACGACACCGACCTGAACCAGCTCGCGAGCACGACGCTGAATGGGCCCGGCACTAACACCGACAAGGGCCGCTTCCTGGTGCTGGATGACAGCGGGAACCTGTTCGTCAGCGGCTCGATGACGCAGGCGGCTACCGGGTACGACATCTGGCTGGGCAAGTTCGACACTGACCTTAATCTCCTCGACCAGGTCATCCTCGCGGGCCCGACCGCTGACGAGGACAAGGGCTACGGCCTCGTCTACGACGGCGCGGGAACGCTCTACGTGACCGGCACCATCACCTACGCCGGCCAAGGCTACGACATCTGGCTCGCGAAGTACGATACCGACCTCAACGAGCTTGACAGCGTCACGCTTGATGGGCCTGCCAACGGCGAGGATGTGGCGTACACGCTCGTCTTGGACGGCAGCCGGCTGTTCCTGACGGGCGTGTACACCGAACTTGCGGGCGGCCCCAACGTCTGGATTGCGAGGTTCGGCACGGACCTGGCGCTTCAGGCGTCCACCACAGTCAACGGCTCCGCGGATGGCTATGACTCCGGCATCGGCCTCATTCGCGGCTTTGGCGCAGACCTCTACGTATCCGCGCTCATGACCGAACTCACCGGCGGCCTCAACATCTGGCTCGCGCGCTACAGCATCGCGCCATAGCAGGACAAGCGTGACCGGGGTTATCCCGCCGACGTGCAGGCGGCGGCGCCGGCCCTTGACACCAGGTGGGCCAAGTGATAGGCTGAGACTGATGATCAGTCGCGTCGCTGGGGGAGCCGAGAGCTGAGAAGGCCCCGCAGGATGTGCAGCGCCCTGAAGGGCCGACCCCAGGAACCTGAACCGGGTAATGCCGGCGTAGGGAAGCGACAGCGAAGCGGCCCCCGGCCGCCGGCAATCGCTGCTTCCGCCGGTGGCCGTTTTCGCGTCAGTTCCGGGCAGGAGGAGGGCGACACAATGTCGGAGCCAAGCACTGAGAGCATAGATAAGACCGCCGAGCGGGCGGCCTTCGAGGTGGATGAGCCCGTCCTGCAGCAGGTCGCCGAGGATGAGAAGGTGGCCCCGGCGGTGCTGCAGGGGCGCCTGGAGGCGGGCACGGTAGTCGTTATGGGCGGCAACGGCGTCGCCCCGCTCGGCATCGGCCGCGGCCTGCGCACGAAGGTCAACGCGAACCTTGGGACCTCGCCTGACTTCCCGAACGTGGAGGACGAGCTCGACAAGCTCCAGGCGGCCGTGGCGGTCGGCGCGGACACCGTGATGGACCTGAGCACGGGCGGGGACCTGGACGAGACGCGCCGCCGCATCCGCGACGAATGTCTCGTGGTCATGGGCATCGTGCCGGTCTATCAGGCGATGGTGGAGGCCGACCAGCAGCACGGCGACACGATGGCGATGAGCGGCGACTCGCTGCTTGAGGTGATCGCGCGGCAGGCGAGAGACGGCGTGGACTTCATGACGCTGCATTGCGGCGTGACCCAGGAGACGCTCCGCGCCCTGCATACCCAGCCGCGCATCGGCGGCATC
>CBFDBV010000545.1:0-3133 GCA_965603135.1 uncultured bacterium | reverse complement strand
GTCGGATGCGGTAGGCCTCGCACAACAGCGGCCGGCCCTCATCGTCCGCGGGACTGAGCGTGAACTCGCGGAAGTCCTCGGGCTCGAGCAGCAAGCCGTGCAACTCAGCCTGCAACTCGGGCCCGCGCAGGTCCTCGCTCAGGAGGCGCGCCTCGAGCGCCATCCCCGTCGCCTGCTCACCGGCCGTTTGGCGCCACGGCTCCCCGTACTCGTCCCAGGCAAAGGCGCCCTCGGTGGCGATCAGGAGGCCGCCTTCCTCAACGAAGCGCTTCAGGGGCTCTTCCGTGGCGCGGTAGGCGTACTGCGCTCCGGGGGCGAGGATCGCCCGGTAGCGCGACAGGTCCGCCGTCTCAAGCTGCTCCTCCCAGACGACGTCCAGCGGTATCTGCGCCAGGGTCAGGGCCGCGTACCATTCGCGGACGATCTCCTCGTAAGGGCTTTTCTCCGTGGGCGAGCGGCCTCTGAAAAGCTGCCGGACAGTCGGCTGCGAGATAAGGAGGGCCACCTGGCCCTCGATCCGTGGCCCGCTCAGCAGCTCGTCGCCGACGCTCTCCGTGTCACGCAGGAAGTCCTTGAAGCCATTGAGCGACTCGGGCGGGAAGGCGTACGGGTTCAGCATCGAGTACGCCTTGTACTTGATCTCGCGGGCCAAGTGCTTCGCGCCGGCGAGGTCCTGCCACTCCCACCACCGCCGGCCCCAGTTGTAGAAGTACGACCCCGCCGCGCCGTGGATCATCTCCTCCCACAGTTCGGTCAGGATGTCCTCGCGGTGAGACGGGAAGCGCACGTTGCTGAAGAAGCGCCCGCAGTAGGTCTCAGTATTCACGATCGGCTTGCCGAAGGCGCGTGCCAGGTCCAGATAGAGCTGGTGGCTGAAGAGGCCCTTGCTCGCCAGTACCGCCGCCATCGGGTCCTCTTCCTCGCGCGGCTGGCTGGCGCCGAAGCTCACGCCACCCTCCATCCCCACGATGTCCATCAGCGAGTTGAGCTTCACCGGGTCTATGCCGTTGCAGCGCAGGTAGGTGGTGCTCACGGAGGGCTGGTCGAGGAAGTACATCGGCTCCCGCTGATCCACGCTCTCGATCGCCGCCTTGCCCGCCGCGAGGATCTCCACGTAGCGGTCGCCGATGAATTTGATCCAGTCACACCAGAGGCCCGGCGTCTGCTCGGGCGCGTCCATGTTGGCCACCGCGTCGAAGCTGCCGAAATCTGTGCGCCACGCGGCGTTCGCCGCCTCGATTGTCTGATAGCGGGCGGCCATCCGCTGAGCGAACTCGTGCTTGTTGTGCGCGCAGCGGCAGTTGTAGGTCGGCTCGTTGAAAAGCTCGTAGATGATGGCATTGCTGCCGGCCTCGACGATCTGCCGGGCGCAGTCCTGCCAGTAGCTCTCGTAGAGCTGCCATGCCTGCGGGTGCTCCGGGCAGAGCGGCACGAACGAGTGCCATGCGCGGTTGACTTGCTTGAGTTCCGCTGGCACGGAGGCGCCGTCGAAGGCCTTGATGCCGGCGCAGTCAACGGTCACCGGCAGATCGCCGAGGCCCGCGACAAACGCTTGCAGTTGCTCCCAGCGCGGCTGCGTGTGACGGTCCTCGGCGAACCAGCCGGTGGGCCGCATCACCCGAAGCGCCGACATCTGCGGATGGGCGGAGTTGATGCCCAGCAGCGGCGCGGTCTCGGCTGAAAGTAGCTCTGAGTAGGCGATGTTGTCCCCGTCCAGGTCGGGCTTGTACAGGCTCGGCGCGGTGCTGACAGTGCCCCCGACCCAGACGCCGACCAGGTAGATGGGCCTGCCATTCACCCAGAGGCCGTCGCCTGTGACCCCGCCCAGGCGGGGCCGAGCGCCCGCGAGGTCCCACGGCTCAGCCCGGGTCGCTTGAGCGCCCAGCAGACAGATCGCGGCGCACACGAATGGCCTAGCTGACATGGCTCTTTGCTCCCGGACTCCGTTGAGGCTGAGCGCAGCTTCGCCGGTGCTGTGGGATGATGGCAGAGCCCCTCCGCCTGTCGGAACCTTAGCCGGTGGGGGCGTCGTCACCTCCTGCCAGGCGTGGTTTCGACCAGGTGCCGCGCGCGATCCCGGACGGGCGGGCTCGGCCGACGAAGGCTCGGGCCACGCAGCAGGGACTTGGCCTGCCGCGGCGAATAAGCAAGTGTAACTCACCGTCAGACTGCACTACTATTACCCAGGCAGGGCGCCTGTGCTGCCGCGCCGACCGCCAAGAAGCGAGCGAGGGGGTTCATAGCATGGCCTCGATCAGGAGCCTGTTGTTGATGACGGTGGCGTTTCTCTCGGTGTGTGCGTCGGTGGGTTTCGCTGTGCCGGACGCCGCCCTCTGGGAGACCCTCGACATCGTGCCGATGCCCAGGGAGATTGAACTTACGGGCCGCGAGCTGCCGATGGCGGGAGCCGTGCTCGTGCTCGGCTCAGAGCCCACCAGGCAGGACGAGATAGGGGCGCAGTGGATCCGCGATCAGGTCGTGAAGCTGGGCGGCGAGGCGCCGGAGATGACACAGGCGGGCCAGGCGAGCGAGGCGGCGCTGCGCATCATCATCGGCACGCGGGACAGCAACCCCATGATCGAGGCGGCGGCGCAGGCCGGCGAGGTCAAGGTCGGCCCCAACCAGCCGGGTGAGAAGGGATACGTGATCGCCTCGCGCCGGGCAGGAGAGGCCACGGAGATACTGCTGGCAGGCGCGGACAACATCGGGGCGCTCTATGCCTGCGTGACGCTCGGCGAGCTGATGTTTGCGCGCGACGGGAATGCCCTCGTGCGGGAGGCGAAGGTGACCGACTGGCCGGACTTCCAGCACTTCATCCTCGGAAGCGCGCGCACCGGCGGCACCATGGTCCCGGAGTTGGTCGGGCTCATCGCGAACCTGCGCTCCGCTAGCGAGATAAGCGAGCAGGCACGGGATCGCTACCTGTCCGCCATCCGCGAGCACTATGACCGTCTGCTGCGCTGGAAGGTGTCGGCCCTTTGGTACAGGGAGTTCTACATGACGAGCACCCGGTACAAGAGGATCACCCCGCAGGCCTGCGCGCTGTTCAAGGAGGGCATCCAGTACGGCAAGGAGCGCGGCATCGGCGCGTTATTCTATGCCATGGCGCCGTTCGCGGGCCTCGTTGAGGAGC
>CBFDBV010000544.1:0-3134 GCA_965603135.1 uncultured bacterium | reverse complement strand
GCAGGGCAAGCCCTGCGCTGGGGTAGAGAGACGAGGTGAGAGACTTGACTACGATAGTGTCAGTACAAGCCAGGGAGATCCTGGACTCGCGCGGCAACCCCACCATCGAGGTGGAGGTGGAGCTTGCGGGCGGCGCCTGGGGCAGAGCCGCCGTGCCCTCGGGAGCCTCCACGGGTGAACACGAGGCCGTTGAGCTGCGCGACGGCGACGAGAGCCGCTACCTGGGCAAGGGCGTGCTCCAGGCCGTTGAGAACGTGAACTCCGAGATCGGCCCCGAGGTCGTCGGCCTCGATGCCGCCGGCCAGCGGGAACTCGACCAGGTAATGATCCGCCTCGATGGCACGGAGAACAAAGGCAAGCTGGGCGCCAACGCCATCCTGGGCGTCTCGCTGGCCGCGTGCAAGGCAGCCGCGAACGCCTGCGAGTTGCCGCTGTATCAGTACCTCGGCGGCGTGTCCGCCCATCAGCTCCCGGTGCCGATGATGAACATCCTCAACGGCGGCCAGCACGCGGATAACAACGTGGACCTCCAGGAGTTCATGGTTATGCCCGTGGGCGCGCCGACCTTCGCGGAGGCGCTGCGCTGGGGCGCGGAGACCTTCCATGCGCTCAAGGACGTGCTCAGCTCGAAGGGCCTCAACACCGCCGTCGGCGACGAGGGCGGCTTCGCGCCGGACCTGGGCTCCAACGAGGAGGCGCTCGGGGTCATCATGGAGGCCCTCGACGCGGCGGGGTACGCCCCCGGCGAGCAGATGCGCATCGCGCTCGACCCCGCGGCCAGCGAGTTCTTCGACGGCGATAGGGGCAAGTACGTTCTCGCCGGCGAAGGCCGCGAGCTGTCCTCCGAGGAGATGGTGGACTTCTACGCCGACCTGTGCGACCGCTACCCGATCGTCTCCGTCGAAGACGGCCTGGCCGAGGACGACTGGGATGGCTGGCCGAAGCTGATGGAGAGGCTCGGCGACAGGGTGCAGATCGTCGGCGATGACTTGACCGTGACCAACACCGAGCGCCTGGCCCGGGCCATCGAGCTGAAGGCCATCAACTCGATTCTGATTAAGCTCAATCAGATAGGCACGCTCACCGAGACGTTGGCCGCCATCGAGATGGCCAAGCGGGCGAAGATGACCGCCGTCGTCTCGCACCGCAGCGGGGAGACCGACGACACCACGATCGCCGACGTGGTGGTGGCCACCAACGCGGGGCAGATCAAGACCGGCGCGCCCTCGCGCATTGACCGGGTCGCCAAGTACAATCAGCTTCTGCGCATTGAGGAGCACCTGGGTGATAGCGGCGTCTATCCGGGGATGGACGCCTTTTACAACCTGGCCGATTAAGTGTATACTCCACGACAGCTATCAGCTAGCTGCGAGCGGAGCGAGCTATGCGCAGAAGGCTGCTGTACATCGTCGTGGCGGGCGCGCTGGTGCTGGCGAGTGCGCACCGGCTGGCCCAGCCGCTCATCGGTGGCTGGTTCGGCTCGGTTGAGGTGTTCGAGCTGAAGCAACAGATCAGGGCGACCGAAGCCGAGAGCAGCACGCTCGAGCAGAACATAGAGTTCCTTGAGACGGATGAGGGGATGGACCTCGAGGTCAAGAAGCAACGCATACTCGTCCCCCCTGACGAGATCTGGATCCGTGTGCACGCAGAGCAGGAGCGCCAGGACGCCGAGGCGCCCGTGGGGATCGGAGAGCGGGTGCACGGCTTCCTCACAGGTGTCGGCGACAGCGCTGTTGAGACTATCCGCTACGGCTGGCGAGTGTTCCGGTACTGGTCGGGCAAGGAGCCTTGCGAGGTTGCGACCGCCGACGAGGCAGGTCAATCCCAGGAGGCCCCCTGAGATAAGAGGCGTATCGCTGCGTCAGCGCGGCCGGCGCTCTTCCCCCAGAGGGGTTTCCCGGCCGCGTGCGCATGTACCGTCGGCGAGCCTCGCGCTTGCGGCCCTGCTCGCGATCGCCGGCGCGGGCTGCCAGCCTCAGCACCGCGACCGGGACCGATGGCCGATAGCAGTGGCGCGAGACCTTGAGGGCCGCCCCGAGGTCGCGTATCTGTCCCCCATCTACCCGCACGACGCGGTCGCGCTCACCTCCCCCGGTGCGCCCCTGGCGCGCTTCGATGCATGGGTCTCGTGCGTCGCCGCCGCTCCCGGGGCCCCCGGGTTCCTGGTCTTCGCGGGAGATGAGGCGTTCCACCTGACGCACGTCGGCGACCGCCTTCAGAGCACCGCGGTCGGACGGACCGGGTGCTGGGTACGCGCTGCCTCCGTGACCACCGCCCCCGATGGGAGCGAGTCGGGCCCGCCTTCGCGAAGGCTTCGGCGGACAGGCTTGGAACCCGACCTACTCATGGCTCTGATCTGCGGCGGCGAAGTCCAGCCTTCCCCGCGACAGACCGATGCCGAGGACGAGCCCGTGCCCTGGCTGATGAACGCGGAGGTGCGCCTGGCAAGAGTTGAGGAGGGGCGGCTGGTCCTGGGCGAAGCCGAAGTGCCCGCCGAACTGAACCCCTGGCGGATCAAGTCCGGCCGCTTCGCGGGCGAGGAGAATCTGCTCGTGTTCGTGTACAAGCGCTCGCCCTTCGACCCGATCGCGCGTCGGCGACCGTTTGTCTACCGCGTGATCGGCGGCGAGGATGGGCGCATCCATCTCCAGCCGCGCTGGCGCGGGACCTCGTTCTCGCACCCGTTCGTGGACGCGGACTTCGGCGACTTCACGGGCGAAGGTCGGGGAGAGATCGCGGCCCTGGAGGTGGGTCGCGACGGCGGGCGGCTGCTGACGGCCTACCGCTTCAAGGGCTTCGGGCTGGAGGGCCTGGCGCCGACGGTGAGGCTGCCGGAGGTCGAGGACTGGCTCGCGGGCGCCGACGTGTGCGGCGACGAGCGGGACGAGCTGCTCGTGCGCGCCGGCGGGGGGGAGCCCGCCTTTGCTGCATACGGCCTCACGAATGACAAGGAGCCGCAGCTCGTGGAGCTGGCGCGCGCTGTGGCTCCTGAACGCACACTCGGATGGGTGGCCCTCGAACGCGACGGCGAGCCGACCGGCCGCGTGGCCTGTCTCACGAGCGACGGGGCGCTGCGGCTACTTGAGCTGCGCGAAACGCCTTGAGGAGGGGACGGCGATCGCCGTCGCGCGGCA
>CBFDBV010000543.1:0-3159 GCA_965603135.1 uncultured bacterium | reverse complement strand
CGCGGGCGCACGCAGGACCTCGGCGATATCGTGATGGCGCACTTGCCAGGGACGCTGGCGGGAGTGGTCGTGGGCCCGGAGGGCGTATTCCTGGCCGGCGTGACCGTCTTCAACGTCGGTGACGGGCCGCAGCGCGTCACCACGACCACCGACGAGCAGGGGCATTTCGAGTTGACGGGCCTCTACGAGGGCTACGCGTACGCTTTCGCGGAGGGCGAGGGCTATCGCTTCAACGGGGCCGGGGCGGAGACCGGGTCCGAGGAGTTGAAGATCGTCCTGCACCCGGCCGATGGGCCGAGGCCGCGAACCACGGTCACGCCGCCAACGCTTGACCTGGAACATGACAGATGGCTGGCGCAGGAGGTCGCGATGGAGGGCCTGGCACTGACGCAGGGCAGGGACTTCCGTCGCGGCAAACTGATTACGGCGCTGGCACGGGTCAATCTCGAAGTTGCCCGCAAGCTGTGGGAGGAGGAGGGCGACGCAGAGGACTTCGAGGGGCAGTACGGGCTTGCCGAGGCGATGCTCACTGAGGACCCGGATGCGGCGATTGACTTCCTCTGGGATGCCGAGCATGCCCTCATGCGCGCAATGGGCTTGCTGCGGCTGGGCAAGATGCTGGCGGATGAGCAGCCGGACCTGGCGGCGGAGGCGCTGAGCCTGGCTCTGAGCGCCGCGCAGTCCGTGGGGCAGGGGTCCTACGACCTGGCCTTCCGGGCGATGGCGGCCTCGGAGCTGCACAAGCTGGGGCGGCCGGAGGCCGAGCAGGTGCTCCGAGAGGCCGCCCGCGAGGCGGCTGAGCTTGACCCCAAGGAGCGGCAGAACGCGCCTGCGTGCCTGTTCGCGGCGGCGGCCGTGGCCATCGTTGACCTGGATGCGGCTGCGATGCTCGTGGACGGTCTCCTGGCGGGCGAGGGGGCGTCGGAGGTTGCGGGCAGCCTTGGCGGCATCGTGGCTGAGGTGGCCGCCGAGCACCCCGAGAAGGCCGAGGAGTTGTTCAGGCGGTGGTCGTGCGGTGACCATGAGCGGGTGAAGGTCGCGTACGCGATGGCCGCGCAAGACCCCGAGCGCGCGCTGGCCTTCGCGCGCAAGAGCGATAGGGGCAATGACCGCGGCCTGGCGATAGCCTACGTTGCGAGCTTCCTGGCGGAGACGGACCGCGAGCGGGCCTACGAGCTCATTGACGAGGCAATGCAGGTGATGGTGCAGGGGGCTTCCCGCTACGCGTATTGGGGCAATGCAGCGGCCGTAGCGCGGGTGGCGCAGCTAGCCCTGGACATCGAGTACCCCGACATGCAGGGGTTGGTGATGCGAGCGCTGTCGCTGCGAGCGAGCGACCGTCCTGAGATGGAACGGCCACAGGAACTCTTCTACGGTGCCTACTTGGCGCAGTGCCTGGCGTGGGTTGACACGGAGGCGGCGGGCCAGCTTCTCGAGCCGCTGGTCGCGGAGATACCCTCGCTTGCGGAGAAGGAGGCGAGCGTTCAGACGATTGTGACGGCGGCCGCGCTGGTGGACCCCGACTGGGCGCTGGAGATCGTGCGCGGCATGGCTGACGAGGGGCCGGGGCGGACCCAGGCCTGCAAGTGGCACACGTACCAGGGCCTGGCGGACTGCCTGTCGCTGCCGCCGGATCGGCGCATCGCCAAGTACGGCGCGGGGATGATGTGGATAGCCGGCAAGGAGGAGTGGTGAGCAGGCCCTGCTCTGCCGGCCCGAACCCACGGGTAGGAGGGGTGAGAATGCGAGTTGGAGCCGCACTGCAGCTTGGGGCGATGTGCCTATTGGCCGCCGTAGGCTACGTTCAGGAAGCCGTCGCCCAGGGGCAAACGGCCGAGCCTCGCGAGCCGACTGAGAGTCGGTCCCCCGCAGCTCCGGAACGCCCCACGGGTACGCTGACGGGCGTCGTTGTGGGCTCTGCGGGCGATCCGCTGGCCGGCATTACGGTGTTCAACGTCGGCGACACCGCCGGGCCAACTCAGACCTTCGGGTACGGAGGCTTGTGGGAGCGAGGCGGGCGTGATGCCGAGGTCATCGAGTGCCTCACGGACGAAGCCGGTCACTTCGAGCTGGCCGGGCTGCGCGAGGGGCAGGCTTACGCCTTCGCGCGGGCTGAGGGGTACAGGCTGTCGGGTGTGCGTGCAGCGACCGGGACGGGCGATCTGCGCCTCGTCATATACCCCGAGGGCGCCTCCGCCCCGCAGCGCCCCGGCCGCCCACCGGTGATGGATGCTGAGCGCGACCGACGGCTGGCTCAGGAGATTGCGCTCGAGGGGCTGGCCGCGCTCAGCGATCAGCGACACAGGCCTTGGGAGCGGCTTATGACCGCGTTGGCTCGGGTGAGCCCTGAGCTGGCGGGGGCGCATCTCACAGCGTCGGATTCGGCCCCCTATGCCACACGCCGCGTGCGGGCGGCGATCCTCGAGGCCAGCGACGCGGGGGGCGCGGTAGACGCCGTCTGGGGAATTGAGAGCCCCCATGTGCGGTGCCGCGCTCTGCTTGACGTGGCCGCGCGTCTCTCCGAGCCGCGCCCTGACCATGCGGCTCAGGCGCTGGACCTGGTGATCACCACGGCTGACGCCACGCCCAGCGATACGGGATACTATCTCAAGTACAAGCTGCGGGCGCTGGATAGTCTCTATCGGCTTGGGCACACTGAGGTTGAGACGACTCTGCGGGCGGCTGTCAAGGCAGCGGAGGAAGTGCCGATCGGCAGGTGGAGCGGCGTGTATGCACGCGGTTATGCTGCGGCAGCAATGTGCGCGATCGATTCTGACAGGGCAGTGGCGCTGATGGACAAGCTGTCCTCCGAGGACTCGAGAGCCCGCGCCTACTACATCGATCAGCTCTGCGTCGAAGTGGCCTGTCGCGTGGCCGAGCGGGACCCGGCGCGCGGCGAGGCGTTGTTCGACCGCTGGGAACTGTACGACCGCCTCAAGGGCGCTTGGGTCATAGCGCAACAGGACGCCGAGCGGGCGCTGGCCTTCGCGAGGCGTATCTCGGCGACGCCGCACCGCTGCGTGGCGCTGGGATACGTAGCGCAGGCTGTGGCCAAGACCGACCGCGAGCGGGCCTTCAGCATCATTGACGAGGCGGCGCGCGTGGAGGTCGAGGGGAAGGTACCGCGTGGCTACCGTTGGCTGCAAGCCGCCGCCCTCG
>CBFDBV010000542.1:0-3161 GCA_965603135.1 uncultured bacterium | reverse complement strand
CGGCCGAGGTGCAGGTGCAGGTGCCGGAGGGCGAGGGCTGGCGGACGGTGGCGACCGCGACGCCGGCGGACCCGGCGCCTATGACCATCATCGAGCTGGAGGCACCGGTGACGGCGGCGGCTTTCCGCATCTTCCAGCCGAAGGGCAAGGGCCCGGCAGGCCGGGCGGACCTTATGTGGGTGCGGGAGGTGGAGCTGTTCGGGGCGAAGTAGTTGTGCGCGCCTTCCGTGAAGTCAATCCGCCAGAGCGTGCCCACGCACGCTCCCAGGTTCTCGGTGTCATACGTATAATAGGTCGTGCCCGCGGCCTCCTGCTTCGCCACCGTGTTCCCGCAGCGGTCGTACTGATAGTAGGTGGTCTGGCCGCCGGTGGTCTCCTCGGTCAGCTCGTTGGCGGCGTTGTAGGCGTAGTAGGTGGGCGTACCGTTGTCCACCTTCACCGTGCGTTGTGCGCCTTGTCATACTGATACTCGAAGGCATACTGCGGCTGGCCCCGGTTGTCCACCTGGGTCTCGCCGACGAGCTCAGTGATGGTTGATCTTCAGTTGGGGTCTTCAACTGTCGCCGTTGACAGTCGAGGGATATCCGGCACAAATGCGAACCAAGCCAAGAGGACCCCAACGTAGAACGCATGGCGACCTGCATCATCAACAAGATAGTGCAGCAGCCAGTTCGCAATCCCGTACACTATGAACGTCACGACTGCAAGCCAGGGCCCGGCTACCTGCCCCGGACCTGTGCCCGGGCCTCTGCCGCGGTGAGTTCGCCATTTCCAGTAGAGCACGGTGACGAGCCCCACGAAGGCACCCACGACGATGGAGTATATCTTGCCTGCGGTCCACGCCTGTGCGTCGAACAAGCCTCCTCGTAAGGCAACTGCTGCCACGCCGATCACGAGCAGCGCTGCATAGATAACCATCCGCCGGCGCATTCAGAACCACCGCCTTCTTGTGCAGATGCCACAGTACCGCGTGGCGCCAGTATACGGGCTCCGAATTCGGGGGACAGCATAGTCATCTAGGCTCGGTCGTGGGCCTGGGCTGGGGCCGCGGTTCCTGTGAGCGCAGGGCGACGGTTGCCGCGCCGGCTAATGTGATGAGGTAGGCCTGATACCACGACGCGTGCCAACCGAGGCATACTCCGATGATAGCCCTCCGCTGGCCGAAGTCAAGAGTTGAGTATGGTGTCCCCTGAATCCCGAATCATGCCTGTCTTGAATGGTCTCATTCTCCCCTTTGCGCATGGGCGCTCTTTTCGTCTTCTCGCCGCTGCCCCTCACGCGCTCTTGCCAGTTCTGTCAACACCCCGAGCACCCCCAATACCACAATCAGTGTGCTCATGAGATGAACGTGGCCTTGCCAGCCCTCTGGCAGCCACTGGCTTATCAGAGCCAGCGCGACCAACGACACCATCGATATGATGAAGGCGATCGTCACTGTGCCGCCCTCGAAGGAGAAGAGAATCCAGCCTAGTCGGGGCAAGGGACCTTCTGAGTCGAGATACAACATGCGCGCCGCGATGACCCAAACCTTGATCACCAGAAGTGCCACGACCACCAGTAGGAGGAGGCCATACAACTCCAGGATTGCCGGCTTCGACATCGGCGACGAGAACAGCAAATACCAAGTGGCCAATAGCAGGCCTGCTTGGAGCACAAAACTAAGGATCCATCGCACTAGGGCCACCCCTAAGGCGTCCGCCGGTTCCGGAATTCAGCGAGACCGCACCGAGTATCCGGCCCCTCCATTCTCGTCCCTCCATCGCAGTACCGCTCCCCCGCCCGCATTCCCTCTCGCGTGGTCTACCGACGATCTCTACACGTGCCCTATGCTGCGCCCTGGCTTCGGGCGCGTTCAGGAGACCGGGCTGGTGGTGGCGAGCAGGGGATTGCCGGGCGCCGAAAACGGGCCGCAGTTGCAGACGTAACCGTCCGGGCCCTGGCCGTGACGCCCGAAGTCATCTGCGAAGTCCTCCCACGTAGAACGCTGCTCCCGGCAGAACGCGTACGGTGTCTCGGGGCTCACCCGCTCCAGCTCCTCAATGATGAAGCGATACATCTCGCGCCGGTAGTCAAGCGGCACCTCCTCGCCGTGCTGGACCTCCACGCCCGCCACCGACTCCATCGCCTGGAGGAACTCGGGGTCGAGCAACTCCGGGTCGAGGTCGCGCATCGTGGCCGCATAGTCCAGGAAGCGAATGCTCTCGAAGGTGATGACGTCGGGCTTGACCTCGGCGAAGAGCGCCTCGATCATCTCGCGGCACTCCTCGCGCCAGCCCAGCACCGGCACGAAGGGCGAGAAGCGATGGCGCACGTGATAGCCCGCCTCCTGGCACTTCCTGCCGGCCTCGATGCGCTCGGCCATTGACGCGGCCCCGCGCTCGATCCTGGTGCTCTGCGTCTGCCCGCTCAGGCTCCAGCAGCAGACGGTGTGCCCCCGGTGCTCCAGGTCGAGCAGGAAGTCCACGTTGGCGCTCTTGCCCACGTAAAGCTCCAGGGACTGCCCGTCGCGCCCGGCGAAGTACTCCACCAGCAGCCGCGAGCCGCCGTACTCCGGCTCGAAGGACACGATGTCGGTGCCATTATCATACTGGAAGAGCGTCTGCTTCGGGGCGTGCGCCTCGATCTCCGCGTCGAGGGTCGCCACGAACTCCTCCAGGTTCATCATCAGGTTGATGTAGTGCCCGAGGTTGCAGTAGGCGCAGCGGTAGTGACAGCCCCAGATGGTGTGAAGCTGCCAGGCGGGCTGGCAGACCATCCCGGTGCGCTGGCGGTGCCCTGCCGAGCCGCTGTCGCGCCAGTAGAAGCCGCCGTAGCCCGAGATCGGGAAGGTGCCGCCGAGCTTGAAGAGGTCGGGGTACTTCTCGCGCCGCGCCTGCTTGACTTCCTCGGAATCGCCGAAGCGGGCCAGGTTGAGGACGACCACCGGCTCGATCTCTAGGGACATTCCGTGACGCGGACGGGGAGCCTCGGCGATCCTGCCGGCGATCTCAGCGAGGCGCGGCTCGTCCACGCCCTCGACGCTGTCGGCCTCGATGGCCGCGAGCAGCCTACGGGCGCGGTTGGCGGTGCGCGGATCGTTCTCGACGCCCTCAACGATGCAGATCTTCGACGCCTTCAGTGGTTCCATGTCTGAGCACTCCTGTCTTGTCCGACTGATGACG
>CBFDBV010000541.1:0-3178 GCA_965603135.1 uncultured bacterium | reverse complement strand
ACCCAGGCGAGGTCGCTGCGGGGCTTGAGGGCCTCCGCGCGCCGCCGCCCCAGCGAGCAGGCGCAGCGATCCGCCAGCCGCCCCGTTATCTTGTGGTACTCCAGCACTTTGAGCGTGTGCGGGTCCATCTGACAACCTCAGAGTGACAGGCGCTCGCGGTGAACCTCAATGACGTGGCTGAGGGCCTCCTTGACGCTCTCGTTGGCGAGGGGATGCGGCGGCTCGTCGGCCTCGTGCCATCCTGCCTCGGCGGGATCGCCCAGCAGCGCTCGCGCGGTCGCCTCGGCGGACTCGGGCAGGCCGAACTCCAGGTGGTAGCCGCCCTCCAGGACCGCCATCACGCGCCCCTCGCACAGCTCCTGCGCAGCTTCGACGAGCGATCGTGTCATCGCGTGGAAACCGGCGGCCGTCAGGCTCGTCTGCGCCAGGGGGTCCATGAAGTGACCGTCATAGCCTGCCGAGACCAGGATCGCCCCGGGCTGGTACTGGGCCAGCGCCGGCAGCACGACCTCGGCGAAGGCGCGGGCGTAGTGCGCGTCCTGAGCCTGGGGCAGGAGCGGGAGGTTGAGGTTCGTGCCGGCCCCTTCGTCAAGACCGACCTCGTCGAGGGAGCCGGTGCCCGGGTAGAGAGGGTGTTGGTGGAGCGAGATGTAAAGGACCTCGCCCCGGTGGTAGAACATCTCCTGGGTCCCGTTGCCGTGGTGGCAGTCGTAGTCCACGATGGCAAGGCGGCTGAGCCCGTCGCGGGTCAGCGCCTCGGCAGCCAGGGCGATGTTGTTGAAGAAGCAGAAGCCCATGCCGCGGTGGGGCAGGGAGTGATGGCCGGGCGGCCGCACCAGGCAGAAGGCGTTCGTGACCTGGCCCTGCACGACCGCGCGCGCGGCGTCAATGCACGAGCCTGCGGCGACCAGCGCCGCCTCGTAGGTGGCCTCGGTGGCGATGGTGTCCAGGTCCAGCGCACCGCCGCCGGCGTCGCAGATGGCGCGAAGGTCCGCCACGTAGTCGTGGTCATGCAGCCAGCAGATCTCCTCGACCTGCGCGGCGCGCGTCGGCAGTTCCGTCATCCGCTCACGGAGTCCCACCTCGGCCAGGCGCGCCGTGATCGCCTCCAGGCGAGCGGCGCTCTCCGGGTGGTAGGGGTCCCCGTGCTCCAGGAAGATGTCGTCGTAGACGATGCCGGTCAACGCGTCACACGTCCCTCGCGTCCTCGTGGGCTCCCCGCCGCTAGCTCACGTCCGCAACTGCCTCTTTGAGCGTCTCCAGGCCTTTGCTGGCATGCTCGTAGGGCTCCGGCTCGAAGTCGAAGACCTCGATGGAGGCGTAGCCCTCGTAGCCGATGTCCAGCAGCGCCTTCATGAAGGGGCGGAAGTCCACGTCACCGAAGCCCGGCGCGCGCTTGTTGAGGTCGTTGCAGTGGTAGTGAAGAAGCAGGTCGCCGGTGTCGCGGATCGCGGCGGGCAGGTCGCTCTCGGTCTGCAGGCCCGAGTACGTGTCCAGGATGACGCCCACGTTCGGCAGGCCGATCTCCTCGCACATCCTCACGACCTCATGGTGGTTGAAGAGGAAGTTGTTGTTGGTGGAGGGTGCCAGGGGCTCGATGCAGACCTTGAAGTCCTCCGCGCCCTCGACCCGCGCGCAGGCGACCATGGCCTCCTTGAACCACTCCCAGGCCTCCTGGTAGGTCACATCCTCCTTGCGGGCGCGCTGGGCCGGGGAGCCCACGACCTGGTATTCGGCGCCGATCTCCAGGCCGAAGCGCACCAGGTCCTCGCAGTAGGCGATGGTGCGGGCGCGGACCTCCGGGTCCGGGTCGGTGATGTGCAGGCCCGTGGTCCCCGACAGCAGCCAGTGGATGCCGCACGCGCCCACGCCGGTGTTGGCGGAGGCGGTGCGGATGCGCTCTCTCTGCTCTTCGGTGATCTCTCGCACCGAGTTGTTCAGGGTGAAGGGGGCGATCTCGATGCCATCGAACCCGATCTCAGCGGCGACCTCGAACTGCTTCTCCGTTTCCCACTTGACCTCGGCAAACATCTCATTGCAGATGGCGAACTTCACGGGTAGGCCTCCTCGGGCGCGTCTTCGTTGCAGGCTCTGAACTCTTCGGCGTCTGAGCGCCGCCGACCTTCTCTCATGGCTCGACAGGCGCCCTCGCCTGCGTGCCATTCGCTCACACGGTCCCGTCCCAGTACTCGCGCAGGTTGATCCACTGGCCGCTCTCGGCCGCGACCCCGAAGGCGGCATCCACCTCCAGCTCCCGGAGGCCGTCGAGGCCGGTGGCTGCGGGGGTCGGAGTACCGTCGCGCACGTGGTCGCAAAGCGCCTTGATCTCGGCGTCGAAGGTGTCGAGGAAGTGGCTGCGGGGATCGTCATGTGCCTGCTCGACGACAACGCGTTGGTCGCGGTTGTGCGGGTATCTCTCAAGTCCTCCGCTGATGTCGCGCAGGACCGCCATCTCCTCGCTGCCGCACCACTCGATGCGGAACATGTCGTGTTGAGCCGGCACGATCCCGTTGCCCAGCAGCGTTCCCACCGCGCCGCTCTCGAAGCGCAGAGCGGCGGCGCGCGTCCTGGTGTCCTTGGGCCCGTACATACAGGCTGCCAGCTCGACGACCTCGCCGCAGAACCAGCGGATGAGGTCAATTACGTGGGACCAGCAGGCGAGCCGCGTGATCGCGTGGACGTACTGGAAGTCGCCCAGCTCTCCCGCGTCTATGAGTCGCTTCAGTTCCTGCGCGTAGGGGTTGAAGCGGTAGTTGTAGGCCATGTAGAACTCCGCGCCGCCTTCGTCGGCCGCCTTGACCATGCGCCGGGCGACGAGCACGTCCTCCGGCCGCACGTCGAACTGCGGTGGGGAGGCCGCGCCGTACTTGGCGAATATCGGCTTCTCGGCGATGGTGGTGAAGCCGCGCTCGACGGCCTCGATTACGGGCACGTCACGGTCCTGCTCTCTGGTACACACGTCCACGATATCCGGCTCTTCGGACTCCAGCATCTCCACCACGTCGGCATATGCCCGGCCGCCGAACTCCTCGGCGTAGCTCTCGGCCTTCTCACGGATAAGGTCACACATCCCGACGAACTCCGCGTCCTCAACCTGCTGGTAGCCGTGGATGTGTCGGTGGGCGATGGACCCGCACCCGACGATGGCGACTTTGATTGACATGGGTGGCCCTCCCTG
>CBFDBV010000540.1:0-3180 GCA_965603135.1 uncultured bacterium | reverse complement strand
GGCGCACCTCGACCACCCAGTGGTCATCGTAGACCTTCGTCGCCACCTCGGCGCCGCTCTCCCAGTCCTTGTCGGGCTGCGCGCCGGCGTGCTCGAAGGCCCAGTCCTCCAGCCGCCCGCCCAGATCGATCCACAGCCAGTAGTACGAGTCGTGGTCATGCTGGGGGTCGAGGAAGATCTCGACCGACTCGGTCTCGCCCTGCTTCGTGGGCAGCTCGCGGGCGTTGGGGTCGTAGCAGGTGAAGCCGAAGTGGAGGTTCTCGGTGGCGCGGAGCTGGCGCAGCTCGGTCTTGTGCTGCGTCGGCGAGCCGTCCACGTTGGAGACGAAGCTCACGCGCGAGGAGCGCTGCCAGCCCTCCTCGTCCAGCGACCCGTCCACGGCGATCTCGCCCACGAGCTGGCGGATGCTCACGCGCGTGCCCTCGCCCTCGGCGACCTCCTTGACGTGGTGCACATAGAGGTCCCGGCCGCGCTCGATCTCGCCCACGAACCAGCGCGAGAACAGGTCGGCGGCGGCGGCGAAGCGCGTCCCGGCGGTGACCTGTAGCAACTGATCGGCCTGGGCGCGGTAGCCGGCCATGGCCTCCTCGGTGAAGTGCTCCTCCCACACGGTGGTGCTGGCGGCGTGCGCGGCGGCGGCCGCGTTGCCGCGGGCCTCGACGTCGCGCAGCACCGCCAGGGCGATCTCCGCGCCGGGGCCGTAGAAGCTGCGCGCGTAGTCCTCCACCAGCGCCTCGGCGCTCAGGTTCGGGTTGTAGAGCAGGCGCAGCATCACGTAGCGGTTGAGGTGCTCGAGCATGATGCTGTCGGGGTCAAGCTCTATGTGCATCAGGTCGGCGTGGGGCGCCAGGTCGCGGAAGAGCCGCTCGTAGAGCCCGGTCAGCAGCATCGGGATGCCCTTGTAGCGCTGCTGGCGGTAGCGGTAGAGGTGGTGCAGCCAGATGAGCATCTTGCGGTCGTTGACCCGGCTCCAGTCATTCACGATGCGCATGAGGTCGGCGTAGTTCTCCGGGTCAACATCGTTGCTGGTCTTCGCGTAGGTGCGCGGGCACAGGCCCACGATGACGTTCTCGGGCAGGCTGGTCAGGTCCGGCGGGCGCTCGGAGTAGGAGCTGTAGGCCAGGCAGGTGATGAGCTTGTCAGGGTACTCCTGCTCCAGCCACTTGGCCATCTTCTCGACGAACTGCCAGACCAGCTCGCTGTGCTGGCCGCTGGGGCCCCAGTCCTCGTGGATGAACTCGCGGCAGTCCTCGCACTGGCAGGCCACGTAGGAGTCGTGCGGCAGCAGCGAGACCGTGCGCCCGTAGATGGCACTGGCCGGCCAGCCGCGGTTGTGCGGATTGAGTGCGATCCGGTGGCTGGACAGGGGGATGTCCTTCGCCTCCACGCCCGAGAAGTAGGCCGTGATGTCGGCCTTGGTGATCTCGAGCACGCCGGGCTCGGTGTAGCACAGGTGTCCGGTGCGGCCCGGCTGGGGCGCCAGGTCGCGCTCACCGTTGGGCCGCAGCGCGAAGTACTCCGAGTGCTCGGCGCCAAAGCGCTCCTCGAGCTCCAGGCGCGGCGGGCGGTGGTTGAAGGCGAACCACTCCGAGGAGCCGCGCATGCGCAGCAACCACAGCCGCAGCACGTCCCCGCCCCAGCCCAGCTCCTCATACTCATCGTAGTTGACCATCCTCGCAATGCGGTCGGAGCCGAGCATGTACCACTGCCAGGTCTCGCGCCCCACCTTGCGCAGGATGAAGACGGGCTCCTCGCGCAGCGAGAAGGCCTGCACGCTCAGGTCGGGGCTCGGTGGTATGACAGCGCCCTTGGGCCCGGGGAAGAACCAGCGCACCCCCAGCTCCTCGAGGAAGCGATACGCTCCGCAGAGCGTGCCGCGCTCGAAGTCCCAGGTGGCCGCGCCGAGCACCGCCTCCATGCGGTAGCGGCTGGCGTCGCGCGGGAAGGGCTCGGCCTTCAGCTTCAGCAGCGCCTCGCTCTTGTCGGTGGCATCGTCGCGCCCGGCGATGAAGACGGTGTCGCCCACGGTGCGGATGGCGTAGCCGTCGCGCGCGATCCCATTCACGTCAATGCCGGCCGCGCGCGCCGCGGGGCAGTCGCCCAGCACGATCGCGGCGCCGCCGGCGGGGACCTCGGAGATGATCTGGAAGTCCGCGCCGGTCATGGCGTCCAGGTGCTGCTTTAGTTCATCCGCCGCGAAGACCACCGGCGGCGGCGCGCCCTCGGGCGCCACGATGACCGCCCGCGCCTGGCCCCCCGCCGCCAGCGTAATCTCGTGGTCGTGGCGCTCGAACTCGAAGCTGCCGATGGCGTCCTGGGCTAGTGCATAGCCGCCTGCGATCACCAGCAGCGCGATGATGACCGGGAGACACACGCGTGGGGCGGTGCCTGGTGACATGACGTCCTCCTCGTGGGACTCCTTGGGCTGTGAGTTGTGAGCCGTCCAGGGGGCCGCACCGTCATGCGGCCTGCCGTTGTCGTCGTCCGTGGAGAGGCCGGCCCCGCTTCCGGCGTGTGCCCCTGTCGTACCACGACACGGCAGCTGCACTCGTGGCTGCCGGGCAAGGATGCCCGACCTACGGTCAAGCCGGGATTACCCATATCGAGATGAGTACCCAGTTCGTCGGCTGAACAGCCAGCCATTCGTCGCGACGCTTCGCCAGCCGGCTTCCGGCAACCTGCACATCGGCGTCGCTTGAGGCACCGTGGGCCAGCCGGCCGACTTCATAGACGTGGCCCGATCCGCACTGGCTACACGCAGTGGCGCAATGGCGGTATCGCCGGCATTCTCAGGCCATATGGACTTTTCGGGAGGCACAGGTGACCTGCGCGCACAAACGCTACAAGTTCCTATGCGGTTCTGTGGCCGGGCCAGGCGGCCGCGCCGGGCTCACCACGCCCAGAAGAAGTAGGGCTCGTACTTCGAGCGCATGAACTCGTACGGGAAGAACATGCCCTCGTTGCGGCCCTCGATCTCGAAGTGCACCGGCCTGCGGTGCAGTCCGCCCGCGCCCACACCGTTGTAGACGCGCAGCGCAATCAGGTTCTCCTCACCGAAGCGCACATCGTCCGGGCTGAGCTGCCACAGGCGCCCGGCGCGGCCGCCGCGACGAGCGTTGTAGACACCCACCGGGTCGGCCTGCTTGACGCCGTTCACCCACAGGTCGGTGCGGTTGGCCG
>CBFDBV010000539.1:0-3195 GCA_965603135.1 uncultured bacterium | reverse complement strand
ACAGTTGCGAGTAGCGAGAAACAACAAACGACAACAGCCGTGGGCCGTTACTCGCAACTCGAAAACTGGCAACTCGTACCTGCGGTGGAAAGGAGTCAACTGTGCGCACCAACATCCTGGTAGTGGATGACGAGGCCGGGCCGCGCCAAGCGCTGCGTATGATCCTCAAGGACGAGCACGAGGTGCGGCTGGCCACCAGCGGGCCCGAAGCTCTGACGATGATAAGGCAGGAGAAGCCCGACCTGATCTTCCTCGACATCCGGATGCCGGAGATGGAGGGCACCGAGGTCCTGCGCCGGATAAAGCAGCTAGACCCGGAGATTGAGGTGGCGATGATCACCGCCTACGCGGCGATTCCCAGCGCCCAGCGCGCGATGCGCCTGGGCGCGCTGGACTACCTCACCAAGCCCTTCGGCGTCGCCGAGGTCGAGGCCGTGGTGGACAGAGCCCTGACCAGGCGTCAGAAGCAGACCGAGGAGCGGCTCCTGCTGCGTCAGCTCAGCGCGACCATCGAGCAGCTCTCCCTGGAGCTGGCGGAGGTGAGTGCCCACGAGGTGGCAGCCGACGATGACGCCGTGTTCCGGGGGCTTACCTCCGCGCACAGCTCCATCGAGCATCAGGTCAACGAGGTGCACCGCCTCAGCGCCGTGGGCCAGGTCGCGGCCGAAGTCGGTCACGATCTGAACAACTTCCTGTGCGCGATCCTCTTCCGCATCGAGCTTATGCTGCTCAATCTCGACCAGTCGCAGGAGATGGACCTGCGCGCAGTTGAGAGCGGCCTCCAGCAGATAGCCCTGGCAGCCCGCGACGGAGGCAAGGCCGTCAAACGCATATCAACGCTCGCCGACACCACCCCCTACGAGCCTACCGAGCAGGTCAACGTGAACGAGGTCCTCAGGGACGCCGCGGAGATGAGCGGAGGCCGAGTTGATAGCCCCGAGCAACACCGCGTCATCTGGGACCTCGAGGAGGTAGGCTCCGTCCAGGGCAGCGCGGCCGGCCTGCGCGCGGTCTTCACCAACCTCATCATCAACGCTCACCAGGCGATCCCCGAGGAGGGCGAGATCCGCATCCACACCTTCGCCGAAGACGACAAGGTGATCGTGCAGGCCAGCGATACCGGCCCGGGGATGTCGAGCGAGGTGCTCGCGCGGCTGGCAGAGCCGTTCTTCACCACCAAGGGCGACAAGGGCACCGGGCTGGGCCTGACCGTCGCCCACAAGGTCCTTGACCAGCACAATGCCACGATGAACTTCGACAGCCGCGAGGGCGAGGGCACCACTGTCACGGTTCGCCTGCCCGTCACCCAGCCCTCAGAGCCTGGCAGCACCCCTGCCCGCCGAAGCGTCCTGGCGGTGGACGACCAGCAAGGCATGCTCACCGTGGTCAGCAAGTCCCTCGAGGCTCATGGCTTCCAGGTGACCTCAACTGCATCGCCTCGAGAGGCCCTATTGCTCTTCCAGACGGCCTTGCAGTCCTCGCAGCCAACGCCGGACGTGCTGCTGACGGACCTGCGCATGCCCGAGATGCTGGGCACCGAACTGGCGGCCCAGATCAAGCGCCTCGCGCCTGAGACCTGCGTGGTGCTGCTCAGCGCCTACCTCGATGAGACCAATGTCTCCAGTGACCCGAGCGTTGACGTGGCCGTCAGCAAGCCCGTGGACCTGCGCGAGCTCGCGAAGCTCATTGACGAGTTTATCGAAGGCCACTGAGCGGCAGGGGATGGGGGATGGGGCCACAGCACCGCGCGTTGGCGGCTGTTCGGGCGTCGTTGCCGTCTGTCGTTCCCTATTGCCCTTTGCCCTTTGCCCTTTGCCTGCTGTTGGCGCGCACTACCATCTCCCCCATCGCCTCGGCGTCGCCGGTGGCGCACCACAGACGCCCGCAGTCCCTGAACTCCCGCGGCGTCATCCCGGCGCAACGCGCGATGAGAGCATTGTCGTCGGGCAAGCCCACCAGGATTCCGGCGGCCTCCAGGTCCGCGGCGAACTCCGTGGTCAGCGCCGTGAACTCGGCGAAGGACATCCCGCTCAGCTTGTAGGGCGGGGCCTCCCAGAGCGCGGGCGGGAAGAGCAGCTTGATCTTGTAATCGAGCCCCACCAGCGCGGTCTCCTCCGCATCGAACTCAAAACCGTACTTCTCCGGCTCGACCCACCACGGCGTCCCCGGCAGCAGCCCCGGGAACTGCACGGGCACCGAGTCGGGCCGCACGCTCAGAACGAACTCCAGGCTCTCCTGGATCGTCTCGGCGGTGTCGAACGGCAGCGGCACGATCATGCTCGTCGCCACGAATATCCCGGCCCTCTGCGCGGCTCTGACCGTCGCCTCCACGGTGCTCAGGTCAATGCCCTTGCGCACGGCGCGGTCGAGGATCTCCTGGCTGCCGGTCTCGATGCCGAAGAAGATGGCGTAGAGACCTGACTGCGCCATGAGCTCGAAGTGATCCGGCCGCGCGCTTGCGAAGTGCCCGAAGCAGGTGTAAGTGACCTCCAGCCCGCGCGCGATGATCTCGTCCGCGACCTCGGCCATCAGACCCCCCGGCGTTGACGAGCCCGCGAAGCGGAAGGCCGTGATCCCGTAGCGCTCCTTCACGCGCGCCATCCGATCCACCAGCACGCTCGCCGAGGCGGTGCGAAGGCGCGTGCCGCTCTCAATGGGATGCGTGCAGAAGCCACACTGATAGGGGCAGCCTCGGCTGTCGTCAATGACCACTATCTTGATCTTCTCGTCGCCGACCATCGCCGGGTAGACGTTCTCGTCGTAGACAGGCTCGTGCAGGTCATTCAGGTCCAGCGCGTGCGCCGGGGGCACTCGCCGCAGCTCGCCGCCCTCCAGGTAGATGACGCCCGGTATCGTCCCCAGCTCCCGCTTGCCTCGTGCATGCTCGGCCAACCCCAGGATCGCCTGCTCGCCCTCGCCGTGCAGCAGGGCGTCGAAGGCCTGTGTGCGGCGGTAGATTGTCTCCCCGAACCAGGAGGCCTGCGGCCCGCCGCCGTAGATGCGGATGGAGGGGAACTCCGCGCGCAGGTGCTCGGCGATGACCACGCTGCCGGTGAAGCCGTCCCCGTTCCAGAGTTTGAAGCCGACGAACTCCGGCTTGAGGGCCCGCACCTCGGCCGCGACTTCCTCGGCGATGAGCTGCATCTGTGCGGCCTGGTGCTGCTCGATGGCCGCGTCCGCCTGCCGCAGCTTCTC
>CBFDBV010000538.1:0-3202 GCA_965603135.1 uncultured bacterium | reverse complement strand
CGCAGGGCGACTTGTCCGCCGTAGCCTTGGCGAAGGCGGAAGCCCTGCGCTGGGGTTTGATGTGTGCCCGTGCGCGGAGGAGGAAGCCCTCGGCGCGGAGAAGCAGTCCGGCAATGACGTAGGTCGGAGCTCCTGGCCTGTCCGCCGTAGCCTTGGCGAAGGCGGGCTCCGGCTCAGCGATGGGCTTTCACTGGGAGGGTTGGTCCTTATGTCGGAGGTAAAGATAGGTTTCGTCGGAGCGGGCGGCAATGCCCGCGGACACATGGGTCGGCTGGGGGAGATCGAAGAGGCGCGCATCGTCGCCATCTCGGACGTGGTCGAGGAGAAGGCGAAAGAAGCGGCCGCAGAGCACGGGGCCACCGCGTACACGGATTATCACGCGATGCTCGACAGCGAAGAGCTGGACGCGCTCTACGTGAGCGTTCCACCCTTCGCGCACACCGACGCGGAGGTGCTCGCCGCGCAGGCGGGCCTGCATCTCTTCGTCGAGACGCCCGGGGTGCTGGAGATGGAGAAGGGCTTCGAGATTCTGGAGGCCATCGAGCAGGCCGGCGTGCTCTCGTGCGTCGGCTACCAGGTGCGCCTGGCGGACGCGACCCAGCGCGCGAAGGCGTATCTGGCCGACAAGACCGTGGCGATGATCTCCTCGCACCGCTGGGGAGGGCTGCCCGGGACCGCCTGGTGGCGCGTGATGGAGCAGTCAGGCGGCCAGCTCGTCGAGCAGACCACGCATCAGGTGGACCTGATGCGGTACATCACCGGGGACGAGGTCGTGGAGGTCTACGCGAAGTACGCGACGCGCACGATGGGTGACCTCGAGAACTTCACCATCCCCGACAGCCAGGTGGCGGTGTTCGAGTTCGCCAGCGGCATGCTGGCCACGCTCTCCACCAGCCCCATGATGACCCAGGGCGGCGGCAAGAGTGACCTCGTCTTCCTGCTGCGCGATCAGATGCTTGGCTGGTCGGCTGGCGGACTGACCCTGACGCCCGGCGGCGACCCGGAGTTGGAGGCGGAGCCGAGGGAGACGCCCAGCATTGATGAAATGCTTGTCGAGGCCATCCTGAAGGGCGATCAGTCGCTGATTCCGTGCTCCTACGAGGAGGGGCTGCGCAGTTGCGATGTGACGCTCGCGGCCAACGAATCGGCGGCCACCGGCAAGCCCGTCAAGCCGAAGATGAGCTGACGGGCCGCTTCTGAAGGGCGGTCGAGCCGCGTGGCCAGGGCGCACATCAGTGGCGGTGCGGCCGAAGATGGGAGCTTGATACTATGACCAGGGCCCAGCGGACGGTTCTCGACGCGCTCGTATTCGTGGGGCTGGCGGCGGCCACCTACGTCGCCGTGACGCGGGTGATGATCGAGCAGACCAACGCCACGGTCGCCCTGGCGATTGACTTCGGAGAGGTGGAGGAGCTGGCCGGGTCCACGGGCATGACACCAACTGCGGTGCTCAAGGCCCTGCATTCCGCAGGAGCGACGCACCTGGCGCTCGCTGAGGACACGCTCCAGGGACTGCTCAGCCGCGGGGAGGCCTGGGTGTTCAGCGCAGGCGCGACCTCGGAGGTCTGGCTGGACACGCGGGACCGGCTGGATCAGGTGACGAGCGCCCTCACCGCCAAGCTGCCGGGTGACTACGGGAAGATCGAGGACGAGGAGGGTTGGCGAGTGATCATCGCCTCTCCCGTGATCTCGATGCTCAATATGGGCCTGGGCTATCCGCGGGACGCGCTCAAGGCCGCGCAAGAGGCGGGGCTGGGGCTGGTCGCGCGCCCGCACTGGCAGGGGGTTCGCAGTCCGCAGGCGGTGGCCGGCTCCGTCACGCTCGCCGAGCAGGCCGGCGCCCGCCTCGTCGTGTTCACCGGCGACCAGGTGGTCGGGCATCCCAACTTGATTGACGCGACCGCCGGCGCGCTGGAGCACAATCAGATGACCTTCGGGTTGGTGGAACTCGCGCCTCAGAACGGCGCGAACGGCCTCGCGGTGGCGCTGAGCTACCGCGTGGTGCGCGTTCACAGCATCACCGAGCCGGAGATGCGCATCATCTCTCCCGGGCGCGCCGTGGACCGATTCATCCGCGCGGCCAGAGAGCGCAACGTGCGGCTGCTCTATTGCAGGCTCCTGCCGGGCGCGGAGGCGTCTCCGCTCCAGACGAACGTGCGCTACGTGAGCGCGATCAGGGATGGGCTGAGGGCCCAGGGGCTGCGAACCGGCGCGCCGCGCGCCTTCGCGAGTCTGCACACGCCCGAGTGGCTGCTGGCGCTGGTGCTGGTCGGAGCCTGGGGCGGCCTGCTGTGGCTGGCCCAGGCGCTCCTGGGCCTGGCGCCGAGGCACTTCTGGCCGCTGACGGTCGTGGTCCTGGTCGGTGGCTCAGCCGGGGCCTTCGTCGCCACGAGCCTGACGCGCTCAGTGGGGGCGCTGGCGGCCGCAATCGTGTTCCCGCTCCTGGGCGTCGCATACGCCGCCCGCGCGGCTATGACCGAACGCACCGGGCCCTCCGGCCTGCCGCGCGCGTTGGGGCCGCTGCTGGCCGCGTTCCTGAAGGTCTCCATCTACAGCGCGCTCGGCGGCCTCCTCGTGGTCGGCCTCCTGGGCGAGTCGAGCTACCTAATGAAGGTCGCGCAGTTCCGCGGCGTGAAGCTCGCCCAGCTCCTCCCGCTGCTGGGGGTGGCTCTCCTCTGGCTGGCCCGCTCGACCCCCGCCTACCGCAGGCTGACTGCGCGCACCGGGCCGAGTCTGGTGGACTTCCGCAGCGGCATCAGCCAGCCCGAGTGGCCGGCGCTGTGGCGCGGCCTGCGCCAGGCTTTCGGGCAGATCGTCGTCTACTGGCATGTTGCTGCCGCCCTTGTGGGGCTGGTGGTGGTCGCCCTGCTGCTGATGCGGTCGGGCAACGAGCCGGGTGTCGGCGTGCTGCCCGTCGAGCTGCAATTCCGCGCCCTCCTCGACAAGATCCTGGTGGTGCGCCCGCGCACCAAGGAGGTCTTCCTGGGGCACCCGCTTATGATGCTGACGCTTCTGCTGGCGCTCAGGGGCGTGCGCCGCTGGCTGTGGGTCGGCTTCGGGCTTGGCGCGATCGGGCAGATCTCGCTGGTCAACTCCTTCTGTCACATACACACGCCCCTGCTCGTGACGCTGATGCGCGTATTCAACGGCCTGTGGGTGGGCGCGCTGGTGGGCATAGTGCTGTGCATCCTGTGGGACGCGG
>CBFDBV010000537.1:0-3205 GCA_965603135.1 uncultured bacterium | reverse complement strand
CGAAAAAGTTGGGGCCTCGTCCCTCCAGGCGGGACGAGGCCCCAGGGGTGCTGCCTTACGGCAGCGCGCGACACCGCGACGCAGGCTTGGCCCGCTGCGCCCGAAGGGCGGTCTTACTCCGCGATGAACTTGTAGCCGAAGGAGCGCACCGTGATGATGCGCGTGGGGTCCTTGGGATCTTTCTCGATGCGATTGCGCAGGTTCGAGATATGCGTCTCGACCAGGTGCGGATCGTACTGCTCGTACTCCCAGACCAGGTCCAGTAGCTCGTCGGTGCTGAAGACGCGCCCGGGCTGCTCCATGAGGACTTGCAGCAGGCGCATTTGGGTGGGCGTGAGGTCCACCGGCTCTCCGTCCACGGTCACCTCTCGGGAGTTGAGGTCGAGGGCGACGCCGGCCCCTCTGAGGAGCTTGTGCTCGCCCATGGTGCCGCCGGGCGCGACACGGCGGAGCACCGCCTTCACCCTCGCCACCATCTCCCTGGGCGAAAACGGCTTGGTGATGTAGTCGTCGGCGCCGAGTTCGAGGCCGAGGATGCGGTCGGCCTCCTCAGTTTTTGCCGTCAGCATAATGATGGGGAGAGAGGAGCGCTGGCGAATCTGCTGGCAGACCGTGGTGCCCTCAATGTCGGGGAGCCTTATGTCGAGCAGGACCAGGTCCACAGAGGCGCCGTCGGGCGCGTGTAGGATATCGAGGGCCTCCTGGCCGGTGGTGGCGGTGATGGTCTGGAAGTCATCGCCATCGAGCTTGCGCTGGACTACCTCCAGGAGCATCTCGTCATCGTCCACGATGAGGATCTTCGCGCCACGCATCATTGTTCTCCTCCAGCTATCAGCTATCAGCTAACAGCTATCACCTGTCGTTGCGGCCCTTACTCGCCACTCGGTACTGTGGTTCCTGGCGTTTCTCCCGTCATCTGGTCCAGAGGGAAGCGCAAGTAGAAGGTGCTCCCCTCGCCGACCGTGCTGTCCACGGAGACCGTGCCGCCCAGGAGGCGAACGAGGCGGGAGACAATCGCCAGGCCCAGGCCGGCGCCCTTGGGCTTGTGCTCGGCGTGGGCGTCGCCCCGGTGGAACTCCTGGAAGATCTTCTCGAGATCGCCAGGCGGGATGCCGGGGCCGTTGTCGGCCACGCAGATGACCAGCTCCGGCCCCTCCGCGGACGGATAATCCGCATTGGGCGTCTCGCCCTCGGTCACCCTGGCCTCCACCAGTACAGAGGCACCCTCATGGCTGTACTTGACCGCGTTGTCCACGAGGTTCATCAGCACCTGGCAGAGCCGATCGGAATCGGTGACGATCACGGGCAGGTCGGGCTGGATGCGGCTCTCGATGGAGATGTCCTTCTTCCTGGCCTCGGACTGAGCAGTATTGATAATGTGCTGGGTGCAGGCGGCCACGTCGGTGGGGCCTTTGCGCACGGACAGCTCGCCGGCGCGCATACGGGAGAGATCGAGCAGGTCATCGAGAATGCGCCCGAGCTGGATAGAAGTAAACTCAATGCGCGAGAGGAAGAGGTGCTGCTCGTCATTGATGGGGCCTGCATCACCATCGAGCAGCAGCTCGTTGTAAGCGCGAATGGCAGCCAGGGGCGTGCGCAGCTCGTGAGAGACCGAGGCGATGAGCTGGCTGCGTAGGCGCTCCATGCGTGCGCGCTCGTTGGCCACCGAGCCGAGGCGAGCCAGGGAGCAGAGTAGACCCGTCTGCTGCAAAGTGATGGGCCTGGGAGCGGTCTCCTTACCCGGCTCCCCGGAGCCCAGGTTGGTGGCGCGGATGATGCCCACAAGGCCGGCGTCTTCCCCGGGCGGGCTCACGCGCACGAGCAAGTCAGACCTCGGACCTCGGACCTCGGACTTCGGACCAACGGCAGACGACGAGGGTCCGGCCGCGGACTCACGCCCTGCGGGCTCTGAAGTCGTTAGTCCCAGGTCTGATGTCTGATGTCCGATGTCCGATGTCCGCCTGTGCGTCTCGCCGCTGAGGACGAAATCAGCCAGGGGGTCCGCGCCCGCCACCAGCTTGATCTGCTCGTCATAGGGGAGAGGGTCGGCACCCTCCGCCTTTACGACGCCCAGGAGCAGTCCCTGCTCGGGGTCGGCGCGGTACATGGTGACCTCATCGAAGTCGAGGTGCTCAACCGCACTCCGAGCTATGTGAGAGAAAACGCCGTAGAGGTCGTCGCTGTCGGCGATGGTGGCAGCGGTCTCAAAGAGCGCGCGCGCCTTGAGCTCATCACCGTGCACCTGGTCGAACTCGGCATGCAGCTCGTCAAGCTCCCCCCGGTGCTCCGAGAGGTCGGCGGTGATGGCGATGATGCCAGTGATCTCGCCCTGCGAGTTGCGTATAAGGGCGGTGAACACCTGGTGGTCATGGGCTTGGCCCTGGGGATCGCGGAACTGTAATACCAACTGCTGCGGCTCGCCGGTCGCAATAGTGCGCGCGAAGGCGGCACTGAGCCTCGCGGGGTCCACCGCCAGGTCCGCAGCCTGCTCGCCGATGAGTTCTGTGACCATGTAGCCCAGGGAACGCTCGAGGGCCTTGTTGGCAGCGGCAATGTTGCCGGTGGCGCCCAGGATGAGGATGTTGACCGGCGCCGTGTCCATAATGGTCTGGAGTAGCGCCTTGCTGCGCAACAGCTCGCGCTGGGCCTGGCGCTCCTCGGTGAGCTCGCGACAGAAGCTCAGATAGCCGGTCAGATTGCCCCTCTCGTCGCGCACGGCGGCCATAGTGACCTCAAAGATGATGAAATGGCCCTGGGAATGGCGCAAGAAGGCCTCGTAACGGATGACGTTGCCGCTGTCCACCTCGGGTACGGCGGATGCTGGAGGCTGAAGGCCGGAGGCTGGCAACAACGCCAGCCTCTCGCCTCCGGCATCCGGTCTCTGCTGGCTGGCATCGTCGGACGACTCCAGCCACGTAGGACGGGCTTCCAGCCCGCCAACGGCACCGGGCTCGCGCCGCGCCGCGCTGCCTTCCTCGAGGCTGGGCGGGATAAGGCGCAGGATGCCGGGCAAATGGGCGAGGTCGTCGGCGGTGATGGATTTGTCCGGGTCGGCGAGGGTGGCCAGAATGGTGCGAATGGAGCCGGCGGCGGCCGGATCGTAGAAGATGGAGATATGCTCGCCGATCGCGTGCTCAGCGGGGCAGCCGAAGACGCGCTCGGCGGTGGGGGAGAAGTGAACGATGCTGCCGGCAGGGCTCAGCGC
>CBFDBV010000536.1:0-3221 GCA_965603135.1 uncultured bacterium | reverse complement strand
GATTCCGCGTCACCTGCTCCAACCCGCGCCCGGAGCTTGCCGTCGAGGTCAGCGACGGCATCGTGGACGTGCTCGTCAAGGAGTACCCGCTCGATGAGGGCGATGAGCTGGTCTTTCACTTCGGCGAGTGGGAGAGCAACGCGGCAATGATGCCCGCCGCCGCGCGCCAGCACCCGTTCCCGGTGGCGGTTGCGCGCGAGAACCGGCCGGAGTACCGCCTTATCGCGGAGATACCGGAGCTGACGGTAGTGGGCGCCCCGGCGCAGCGCTTCCTGGTGGTCGCCAGGCCGGCGGCCACCGGCGGCAAGCCGTTCGCCCTGCACATGGTCGCGATGGACGCCGTCCACGGCAACCCCGACCCGAGCTACCGAGGGCGGGTGCGGCTGGTGTGCAGCGATCCGCGCGCGGAGATCCCCGAGAGCGCGGCCTTCACCGAGGAAGACGGCGGCATCAAGGTGATCGAGGGCCTGCGGCTCAACGCCGGCGGCGTGCACTACATCACCGCCGTGGACGAGGCGCGCGGCATCGCCGGCCGCAGCAATCCGCTCACCGCCGAGGACTTCTTCGACGGCCTCGGCGTCTTCTTCGGCGACGTCCACGTGCACACCTGGCACTGCGACGGCCGCGCGATGCCCGACGAGGCGTACCGCTGGTCGCGCGACGTGCGCGGGATGGACTTCGGCGCGCTGACCAACCACGTCGAGGGCGCCAAGCGCTATCACGTGGACGACTTCTGGCCGACCGTCCAGGAGATGGCGAAGAAGCACAACGTGCCCCGCGAGTACGTGGCCTTCCTCGCCTTCGAGTGGGGCGGCTGGGACCTCTTCGGGGACAAGTGCGTGTACTATCTCGACGATGATCAGCCGTACTTCGGCGCGAATATGCCCGAGAGCAACACGCCGGAGAGGCTCTGGGCCGCGCTGCCGCGGGGTCGGGCGATCACGATCCCGCACCATGTCAAGTTTGGCGGCCGGACTGACTGGTCGTTCCACGATCCCGAGATGCAGCCCCTGGTGGAGATCTTCTCACAGTGGGGCGTAGGCGAGGCGGGCGGGGATTACTGCGTGCAGCAGGCGCTGGAGCGCGGCTACCGGCTCGGCTTCATCGGCAGCTCGGACAACCACGCGGGCGAGCCGGGCACTCCGACCAGCGGCATCGCGGCGGTGCTGGCGCCGGAGCTGACGCGAGAGGCGATCTTCGCCGGGCTGGCGGCGCGGCGCTGCTACGCGACCACCGGCACGCGCATACTGCTCAATGTGACGGTCAACGGCCACGGAATGGGCGAGGAGTTCTCGCTGCCCCCCGACGAGCCGCGCAGGATTGAGGTCAAGGTGGCGGGAACTGACGACCTCGCGGCGGTGCACGTGCTCAAGTGCAACCGCGACATCCGCGTGTTCGAGCCGGAGGGCCCGGCGGCGAAGATGCGGTTTGAGGATGACACGAGCCTGGAGGGCCCGACGTGGTATTATGTGCGCGTGGTCCAGACGGACGGCGCGATGGCCTGGTCCAGCCCCATCTGGCTTGACCCGGAGTAACCTCTCGCAGGCAGATATGCCTCCGGCCTCGCCAGGCGGAGGCACGACCGGGAGTGACGATAATGAGGCGAACCGTTGTGGCTCTGCTGTTACTGGTAACGGCTGCGGCATGCGTGGGACAGGACGACTCGATACTGGTCCTGAAGAAGAGCGCCACGGCATCAGGACCGGCCTACGAGGGGGGCAAGGTCCAGTTCCTCGATGTGTGGCTTGAGGACCAGCTCGTGCACTATGCTGAGCCCGGTGAGATCCCGCTACGACTGAGCATCAAGTACAACGTGCTGGAGACCGCGCCGGTGCTGCTCAACTCGCGCTTTGGCACCGAGTACTGGCTGCTGCACAACTTCGAGACCGAGCAGACCTCCGCGCTGTACACCTGGGAGGACATGGACATCTCGAAGGCAGGCGAGGCGGTCGTTACCGTAGATCGGGCCGTGCCCAACGAGCGCTATGGCCCGCTGCCCTTCAAAGGGCTCGTCGGTGTGCGCGGGCACTACTACTTCCTCATAGACCGGCCCAACCGCGAGTACATCGGCGCTATCCGGCCTCCTGCCTTCTTTGATCGCCCTTCCGTCGTGGCGAAGCTGCATTGCACGCTGGCGAACCTGACCGAGTTCTCGCTGCAGTTCGCCGAGTGCCAGTCCACCTGGCAGCCGGGTGGGACCTTCCGCGCCAGGCTGACCGTCACCGATGCTGATGGTGACAACTTCCCGGTCATACAGATGCCGGCAACCGCCGAGGCAGGCGACTGGCAGACGGAGCTGACAGTGCAGCTTGACTACCTCCACCAGCCGACCGGATGGATGGTGTGCAAGCTCCCGGATGGTGCTGCGCCCGAGCGAGTCGCGGTCAAGGCGATGGTCAGCATCATGGCGCCCGATGGGCCGACGGTACGTGAGGTTGCCGCCAGCTTTGACAGGGGCACAGGCCAAGCGAGCGAGGAGCAGATGAGCAGCGGGCCGCCCGTCGTGGAACTGCCCCGCAACGCCGAGGGCGTCGTGCGCGAGACCCGCGCGGCCTGGATGTGGGGAAGCACCATCCTGACGCCTGAGGATACCGACGCCGTGGTCGCGCGGGCGAAGCAGGCCGGGATCAACGTGCTGGTGGTCTGCCTGACCGGTGGCGACAGGTTCCTGCCCAAGAGCGACCTCTGGCCGCAGCGCGACGACCTGCCGGAGGGCTACGACCCACTGGCCGACCTCATCGAGAAGTCCCATGAGACAGGCATGGAGGTGCACCCGTGGTTCTCGGTTATGTACCGCCGCCAAGCTTTCCGCGATGGCTTCGGCTCCAACATTGACATGATTGACGAGAACGGCAAGCTGAGGAAGCTCGGCGCGGACGTGCATCGCCCCGAGTACCGCGACTTCGTTGTGGACCTGATGGTCGGCGTCGCCCGCGACTACGAGGTGGACGGGATCCACCTCGACTACATCCGCACCATGGGGCGGTGCTACTGCGACACGTGCAGGGCCGAGTTCGAGGAGCAGTTCGGCAAGCCGCTGACCGAGGCCACCGATGAGGATTGGGTCGCCTGGCAGAAGGAGGCCATCGCGGACATGGTGCGGCGCACCGCCGAGGGCGTGCGTGAGGTGCGGCCCAACGCCATTATGTCCGCGGCGGTGTTCTCCAACATAAGCGGCGGCGCCGGTCAGGGCCAGGACGCGCCGGCCTGGGCGCGCCAGG
>CBFDBV010000535.1:0-3225 GCA_965603135.1 uncultured bacterium | reverse complement strand
TCCCCACCCGGAAGATCTCCGCACCTGTGCCGACCCACGCTACCCACTGCCCGCTGGCCGTCCTGCCACGGCCACTCGCTCACATCGCCGTCGAGATGCAGGCTCTGGTGTGGCGCGGACCTGGCGGCAGTCAACATGCCTGCCGTGGTCCGCGCCGTCGCGCATCGGCTCCAGGATCAGGAACACCGCCCTCGCCGCGCCCAGGTGCAGGAAGGCGCCGTCGCTCAAGTCGCTCGTTGACAGCTCCGGCGCGTCTGATGAGCTGTAGTGCACGCCGCCGACCGGGTCCCACAGCACCATCGGCCCCCCTCCCCGGGCGTCGAGCTTCAGGGTGAAGAACGCCTCATGGTCCCGCGCGAAGTTGAAGAGGCAGTAGAGCCTGCGCCCCTCATGCTCGAAGCCTCGCGCCCACAGCCCACCCATGTCGGCGTGCTGGCGGTGGTAGGCGGAGGCGGGTGTGATCCGAACCGGGATGTGCTCGCCGTCGAAGATGATGTCCTCATGCGCGGCGATGATGCGTACCGCGTCGGCGAAGGCCTTCGCATATCGGTGGTCGAGCGCATCAGGAAAGTAGGGCGGGCGGATTGCCCACGGCCGCGCGATGGCCGCCGTCAGCAGGTCCAGCGTACCCTCCTCGGGCGTGGAGAAGTAGTCGGTGAAGTAGTGCCCCATCACCGCGTGCATGTAGCGGAAGTCATCGCGCCCGGTCAACTCCGGGATGCGTCGCGCGATATCCTCGGCGGCCCGCGCGGTCAGCAGGTGGCACAGATCCGGGTCAATGGTCCGCCCCGTCTCCTCGTAGAACGGGTCGCTGTAGACCCACTTGCCCTGCTCCACCCTCCAGCCTGCGTAGGCCCAGCTCGCCACCGCCCCCGCGTCGCGCAGATGCTCGGACATGGCGTCCAGCCCGCCCTTCTCGGTGAAGAGTGCATGCCCGCACCACAGCAGGCATGGGATCTCCTCACCCCGCTCGGCGCTCAGCGCCTCGAACGTAGCTGTGGTGGAGTCCTCCGAGGACGGGGATGCTGACGAGCTTTGTCGGGCCGTCGGTGTCAGGCCGCGCGTCGGTCGGGATCGGTGTGTCACCGTCCCGCCCCTGATGTGGGCGAGCGACGTGGTAGTACTTGTCGATGAACTCCCTCAGCAGTCGCTCCAGATGAGCCTCGTTTAGCACGATGACGTGGTTGAGTAACTCGCGTCTGAGCGTGCCGACGAAGCGTTTGATACGTGGATGGTCTTGAGGACGCTCCTGTTGATGAACGTGCGTTTCCGACCCAATCAGCTCAAGCCCTGCGAAGCCCCAGACTTAGGGGCGGATGGACTTTTTCGGAGGGACACCCGACCAGGCGGCCGTCGCCTACCCCTCCCGCAGCACGAAGATGCGCACCTGGTCGTCGGCGGGGAGGGTCAGCGTCAGGGCCGCGTGGCCGGCGAAGTCCTCCAGTACGATCTGCCGCGGCTGGCCGCCGTGGAGCACCATCGGGTCATACGTCGCGACGATGTGATGGCCCTCGATGCTCACCCGCCGCACGATGGGCAGCGTGTCGCGGAACTGCTCCTGAGCCGACACGTCCACCGCCGGCTCGCCCTCGCGCAGGAGCCGCTCGAAGGGCTTGACCAGCGCTAGGCCCTCGATGAGCGCGGCGACCGGCTCTGCCCGCGGCCGGAGGTGGGGGAGCAGCTCGTCCCGGGCGATGGTGTAGCTCGGGTCGGCGTCGGTGACGCCCCAGCCGTCGCGGAAGCGCTCGCGATCCACGCGGCGGAAGGTCACCGTGCCGTCCTCGGCGATGCCCACGATCTTGATGACGTCGTAGCGCTGCAGCGTCAGCTCGCCGGCGACGCAATCATCGCGCAGCATGAGGTAGGCGCCTTCCTCGAGCTTGACCGTCTGGTGGCTGCCGGTCCCCGACCAGTTCCACAGCACCATGCCGTCGCAGCCGGTGAAGAAGCACAGCGCGGTCATGGCGCGCGCGTCCTCGTCGGGCAGCGGCTGGCCCTTCCACCAGCGCTCGCCGCCTCCGCCGCCGTGCAGCAGCGTCCAGTAGTAGGGCCGCATGGGCCTGAGCTCATCGGCCGAGTTGACCAGCGCCATGTTCAGGTCGATGTTCGCCAGGGTGTAGGCCACGTTCTGGGGCGACCAGTAGAAGCAGTAGACGGACGGGTTGAGGATGTCCACCGAGTCGTAGATGTCCCGGCCGAAGGCGTTCCAGGCCCAGTCGGTCGCGGGGTCGAGCTGCACGTCGCCCAGGCCATGCCACATGCGTCCGAACGGCGCCCAGCCGTAGACCGAGATGTCGCGCCAGCCGTTGCGGCGCAGGGCCTCAACGGGCGCGACGTAGGTCTGCGCCCAGCCGGCATAGTAGCGCTTCTCGAAGGCGGCGCGTTCGGCCTCGGAGGCGCCGGCGGGGTACCACTCCTGCTCGTGCAGCTTCTCGGGCGACAGCCGCCCATGTTCGAGGTCAATCATGATCGAGTCATAGCCCTCGATGAGCTGCATCTTCTCCTCGGCGGCCAGCAGTGGGATCAGGTCCCTGCCCACTAGCAGGTCGTAGCGCCCGTCGGCGAGGTCGTGCTCGGGCATCCACTTGTGCCAGTTGATGAAGCCACCCCAGCGCATGAAGCGCGTGCCCTCGGGCAGGTGCGCCCACGCGGTCGGATTGCTGTTGTAAGTGGAGACGATGCTGAAGGCGTGCTCGGAGGCGTACTGGTTCATGCTCCAGGTGTGCCAGCCGCCGTAGCAGAACTCGCAGTTGAAATGGCGCAGCCGGAACGGGGCGATGCCCTCCGGTGCGTAGGGCCGGGCCTCGGCCGGACAATCATCGGCCATGCGCGGGTCCCACTCGTCGGCGGGCTCGCCGGCGACGGGCGGATCGTCGTCCAGCGCCACGCCACGCAGGTCCTCGACGGTCACCGACTCGGTGGCGGAGAGGCTGACCTCCCCGGCGGCGGGCAGCTCAGTGATGGCGAAGCCCTCTATGAGGGCGGCGGCCCTGGCCAGCTCGGCCTCGACTTCGACGCGATCGGCCGAGACCAGGCAAGCGCACGATACGAGCGCGAGGCAGGAAACGAGACGTCGGACCATGGCGAACACCTCCGGCGGGATGCGTGTTTGGGCAGGTTCGCCGCGAACGCAGCGCAGTCCTGCGGCGGAGATCGCCTTGCCCCCAACGCCTGTCCCTCCCGAAAACCCGTGTCGAGATGAAGTTGCTACCGTCAAGTACTCCA
>CBFDBV010000534.1:0-3227 GCA_965603135.1 uncultured bacterium | reverse complement strand
GTTGTTCCGCCCCGCCGCGAAGGAAGAGTGCTCGCCGACCTGCGCAATCTTGACCTCAGCGAGGCAAAGCTGCTCGTTGAACTGCACCACCAGGGCAAGCGGCTGGCTCAGGCAGAGGCGCAGCTCCGTGCCCAAGCCTCTGAACGGCCCCTGCAGCCAGGGCAGAGGATCCCCGTGAGGCTCGACCTGCCCGAGGGGATTGACGCGGTGCAGGGCTGGCCGGTGGTCTTCGGCGTTCCCTTCCCGGCCGGCGCGTTATGGGATGCGGACGCGGTCCGACTGATTGATGGCACAGGCCGGGAGATCCCGCACCAGAGGCAGCCGGTAGGGCTCTGGGGCAAGGATGGGGCCATACAATGGCTGCGCTTCGACGCCCTGGTCTCCTCCGATGACGGCTGCTTGGTAGAGGTGGGCCCGCCCGGCAAAGGGGCTCAGCCGCCTGCGCCCGTGACGGTGACAGAGCAGGACGGCAAGGTCATCCTGGACACGGGCGCGGCCAGGTATGTGCTTGGCAAGGGGGCCTCGCCCATCGAAGAAGTCTGGATGGGCGACAAGCGCATCGCGAGCGCCGCCGGCACGCGCGGCCTGTATGTCGTTGACCAGAACGGCCGCGTGGCCAGCGCTGTGGCGCAGGGCGAGGACATCGAGATCGAGGCCCGGGGGCCTGTCGCCGCATGTGTGCGCTTCGAGGGCGTCTATGCCACTGCCGACGGCGAAGAGCTTGCACGACACATCACCCGTGTTGAGGCCTTCGCCGGCCAACCCTTTGCCTCCATCACCCACACTCTGATCCTCACCCGCGACACCAATGAAGTCTGGTTCACGGACATCGGCTGGGAGTTTGCCGTGGAGCCGGGCGCGAACGCCGGCGCCATCTTCGGGACTTCGCGCGACGAATGGGGCCAGTCGCTCGCGCACTCCCTGGAAGCCGACGCCAGGGCTTACATGCTGCAGGACCGGCACTATCACTTCGCACACGATGAGAACCACTTCGTTGTGGCGAGTGAGGCAGGTGGGGAGCAGGCCACCCTCCTCGAGGGCGGGGCTGTGGCCGAGGGGAGCGACCGCTCGCGGGTGCCGGGCGGGGAGTGCGGCGACTGGGCCGCGCTCGCCGGCGGCGCGGGCGCGTTCGGCCTCTCCTGTCGCGAGGCAGCGCGCCAGCACCCGAAGGAGTTCGAGATCAGTCGCGACCGTATCGTGCTCCACCTTTTCAGCAGCCGCGCCGGCGAGCAGCTCGACTTCCGCGGCGAGGCCCTGGCGAAGCGCTGGGACCTGGCGACCTGGTACGACGCGGTCATCCCCGAGATTCACAAGCTCCCCATCGAGGAAGTCCTCGCCAAGGTCGCCGGCTACACCAGCAACGCGATCGGATGGGCGAAGACACACGAGCTGATGCTCGCCCCGCTCGCGCCCGGTGACCACGTGGCGACGGACGCAGCACGCCTGTCGCGCCTTCACTCGCATCGCGTTTTCGCCCTGGCTGATCCGCAATGGATCTGTGACACGCAAGCGATGGGACCCATCTCGCCCCGCGACGAAGAACGCTTCCCCGAGATCGAGGCGGCTATCTCCGCAGCCATCAGGCAATGGCATGACCGCATCGCCGACTGGGGCGACTACGGCTTCGTCGAGTACTACGACGGCCCGCACCTGGGCTATCGCGGCAAGTACGTCAACCAGAAGCGCTACAGCTCCATCACCTACACGCTGCGGCCCGACCTGTGGCTGATGTACGCGCGGTCGGGCGACCGCGATACCCGCCAGTTCATCTCTGACAGCATTCGCACGAACATGGACGGTTGCTTCGCGCACTGGGACGGCCCGCGCAAGACCCGCGGGCTCTGGCTGGCCGATTCCGGCTCCGACCTGCCCACCGGCGGCGTGCGCATGGGCCAATTGCCTTTCCACTGGGAGTCCGCCACATACATGCACAAGAGCAGTTCGACCAACCTCAACAACTGGGCCTGGCACTACTACCTCACCGGCTACCGGCGCGCAGGGGACTTCATCCTCGAACACCTCGACGGAGTGAAGCGCGTCTGGACGCCGGCTCAGGTCAAACGGGACGGCCGGCCGCTGATGATACTGCGCGTGCTCACCCAGGGCTACGCCTTCACCTGGGACCCGGAGCTGCGCGCCATGGCCGAGGCAACAACCGACGTCGTGGCCGACCCCGATGCGCCGCTGGGCTACACCCAGGTGCGCTCCAACTTCGACCAGCCCAAGAGCACGCTCTACAAGACGCAGGTGGACGTGCGCGCGCTGATGGATGCATGGCGGGTGTTCGGCGAGCGGCGCTACTACGACATGGCACTAAAGACCTCCCGCTACTGGTGGCAGCAGGTGCTCGGGTCGTGGCCCCTCTTCTACACCAACCCACAGGGCGTGGCCGGCAGCTTCCTCTATCAGGACAGCGGCGACCTCAGGTACGCTCAAGGGTTGCTGGTGCAGATGAGGCAGGCGGCGAGCGCACACGATCCCGAGACAGACCACGTCTCCGGCGTGCATAGCGCTGAGAAGACGACCTTCCTCTTTGAGGGCACGGCCCACGCTCAGAAGGTACTCGTGGACTCTGGCGCCGACAAGGACCCGGTCGCTGCGTGGGCCGGCTACGAGGATTTCGGAATGCCCAGCAGTATCGCATTCAGGAAGGCCGCCGGCCAGGAGCTGAACTTCGACATCCGGACGCCGGGCGACTTCAAGGTGGTGCCTGCCGGTCAGACCGAGGACGCGGGCCTGCCGTGGATTGCTGAGGAGACCTACGGCAACAGGAGCATCAGCATCCCCGCCGACGCGCCGGAGGGTGATTACGAAATCGTCCCGGCTGAGTTCGGGATGCAGCTCGTGATCGCGGACAGGCACGCACCGTTGGTCATCCACGCGCCCGACTACTGGCGGCCTGCTCCCGCGCAGTCACCTGCTGTTCCCTACTACTTCAAGGTCCCGGAGAACGCCGGGGGGCCGCAGATTATGTTCGAGGGCTCGGCGAAGCTCTTCGACCCCGATGGGCAGCCCTATCAGGGCGGCGAGCCGCTGCACGGGTGGGTGGATCTCCCGGCCGAGAAGCCCGGCCTGTGGAGCTTCCGTGCGGTGGACAATCAGCTCGTCAAGGTCCGCAACATACCGCCCTTCTTCGCGGTCGAGACGCCGGACAGCTACTTCGAGCCGCCCATCGAGTGGCATCCCGAGGCCCCGGCCGAGATCGAGGAGATCGCCCCCGACACCGA
>CBFDBV010000533.1:0-3232 GCA_965603135.1 uncultured bacterium | reverse complement strand
CATCCGACTTCCGACTACCGACTACCGACCAACGGCAACGGACCAAGGTGAACGATGGATCAGGAAGGTCTCGACTTCGACGACTACTTGAAGGAGCAGTTGCGGGACCCGGAGTTTGCACGGCACTTCCGGGAGGCGTGCAAACGGATGTAGATGGAGCTTGCGAGGATCAAAGGGGCCGAGATGCGCAGAGACGGAGGTCACCCGCGTGACTGACGAGGATCTCCTCGCACGGATAACCGTGAACCCCAAGGTCATGACCGGGAAGCCGACCATTCGGGGGATGCGCATAACGGTTGAACAGGTTGTGCGCGCGCCGGCAGCCGGTGTGCCTGAGGCTGATTTGCTCGCAGACTACCCAGAGTTGCAGCCTGAGGATATCCAGGCGGCGCTCGCCTACGCTGCTGAGCGCCTGTGAACGGTACGCAGGCAGGGTACTTGTCCGCTGTAGCCTTGGCGAAGGCGGAAGCCCTGCGCTCGGCGAGGGAAGCTGACGCGCCCCGCCGGCATCGGCGGGGCGCTGGTATGTCTCTTGCCGCTTCCGTTCAGTCCAGCCAGAGCGGATTCGACCAGGCCATCCGGCCATCGGGGGTTGTGCACTCCACGCGCACGTAGGTCTGATCGTCTCGAAGCGCGAACTCCGCCTCCGTGATGAGGCTGCCATCAATCGGCGTGAAGCTCTCGCTCGTCCCCCAGCTCGGCCCCACGAAGTTGATGCTGCGACACGGCTCGGCGGTCCTCAATGTGACTGCCTCCGCGCTCACGGTCAGGTGCTCGATGCCCGGCCCGTTGCTCGCGTAGAACAGGCCCCGGCGGATGGAATCCAGCAGGGCTTCGCCTGTCAGCGCCGGGGCCTTGACCATTATCCAGCCCCCGCACACATCATTCGGGCGATGCTCGTTGAAGTGATAGTGCGCATCGTCGGTCGCGAAGCCCCACGCGCGCCTGCCCCGCGCCAGCAGCGCGTCCCAGTGAAAGGCCGCGCAGCCGCGCTTGACGTTCATGTGCACGCTGGTGTTGAAGACCTCCAGCCCGACGATCCCCTCCAGCGCGAACACGTCGCTGGAGAGCAGGTCGTACGGGTGGGCCAGGATGACCTCGCCGCCCAGCTCGCGGACGGCGGCGATGACCTCGTTGGCGGGAGCGCCTTTGCACGGCTCGGGCAGCTCGCTGATGTTGATCGAGAGCAAGTCGCAACTCCGCTCGCCGGCGACGCCGCTCAGCTCGGCGCCCGGCAGCACGAGGAAGTCCGGTGAGGACAGCCCCTCGACGTCCGTGACCCGGTGATGGTCGGTCAGATACACGAAGTCGTAGCCGTGCTCGCGGTAGACCTGGCACATATCCGCCGGGCTAAGGTCACCGTCCGAGACGGTCGTGTGCGTGTGCAGGTTGCCCTTGTACCAGTTGCCCTCAAGCTCGAACGGGTTCTCTGATGGCATCGGGGAACTCCTCGGCTACTTGCCCTTGATGATGTGGCGGCTCTCGGTGTCGAGCTTCTTCGCCGCCTTATCGGTCTGATTGCGCACGGCGTGGTAGTTCTCCAGCTCCCGCATCTGCTCGGCGAACTTCCGGTTGCACTCGGTGATGCGGTCGGCCTGAGGCGCGCCGACGCGCACGCGCAGCTCCGCCTGGTACTGCTGCATGTCGGAGGTTCTGGCGGTCATGCTCCGCCTCCTTGCACTCCTCGCGGCACGGGTCCTTCAGCCTGGCGCGGCACGGGTCCGCGCCCTACAGGCTATGGAACTTGCCGAACCACGTGTTCCGGTTGAGGCCGCGCCGGACGTGCTCGATGGGCATGATCATGTCCGCCTGCACGTTGCCGAAGTTCACGTCCGACCCGAAGTTCAGGATCATCCACTCGATGAAGGGCCAGCCGCCGCCGACCTCGGTGATGACCTGCTCCGGGCCGATTCCGTTGATGAGGGTCAGCATCTTGTCCGCGCCCGCCGAGTCGGCCCACGGCTTCATCATGGCGTTGACCTCGCCCTCCAGCACGATCTTCCAGGCGCCCGCCTCCAGGAACTCCCGCGCGCGCTTGACGGTGTCGGCGACGCTGAAGGGCTCGTCGGGGTGGTGCGGGCCCATCTCGGCGACGACGGTGAAGCCCCGCTCCACGCCCATCTCCACCAGCTTGAGCTTCGTACGCGGGTCCATGTGCACTTCGCTCTCGGAGACCTCGACGACGGTGCAGCCGAGGTCCTCGGCCTCATCGAAGAACTCGGCGACCTTGTTGCAGACGAGGGCCGCCTCGAGCGTCATCCCGCCGGGGAAGACGCGGATCTGGTGCTGGGTGTAGACCTCGATCTTGCGCTTGGTGAGGTCGCGGTCCATCAGCCGGCCGGTGAGCACGGCGAGCTTGACGATGTCGAGCCACTCGCCGAGGGCCTCGCAGAGGTCCTCGACCTCGCGCAGCGACTTACCCCAGTCGCCGTGGAAGTTGAGGCCGACCTCGCGCGGCTTCTCGGCGCGGGTACGTATCGGCATCTCGATGAACTCGAAGCCCTTTTGTCCCATGGTGCACCATCCCGTTCGTGCGAGACTGCGTGCGCAGTTGACTTGCGGTCTTCCCCCTCGCGAGGGTCGTCTCCTTCTCTCCCGGCGGAAGCAACCCGTAGCGCAGGTTGCGGGAGGTCCTGAGGGCTCAGAGCCCGAACCCCACGCCGGTAGGCGTCTCCGAATTCCGCAACAGGAGGATCGGTATGACCGTCGAAGAGGCGAAGCGCCGCTGGAAAGGCCCCGTCGTCCCCGTCCTGACCATCTTCAAGGACGACCTCAGCCTGGACCTGGACGGCCTGCGAGGCAACATCCGCCACCTGCTGGACGCGGGCGCGCGGGTGGGGAATACGGTGCTGCTCGTCTGCGGGGCTGGTGGGGACTTCCCGGTGCTCACCACCGACGAACGCAAGCAGGTGGCGGAAACCGTGACCGATGAGATCCAGGGCCGCGTGCCCATCATCGTCGGCGCCGAGCACACCAGCACCCTGCAGGTCATCGAGCTTGCCAGGCACGCCGTCGAGATCGGGGCGGATGCCATCCAGGTCTGCCCACCGTACTACTACACGCCCTCCCACGAGGACATCTTCCACCATTTCGAGGCGATCTCCGACGCGGTGGAGATCGGCATCGTGGTCTACAATACCTGGTGGACGGCGCCCAACATCGGGCTGGAGGGCCTGGAGCGTCTGGCGACGCTGGCGAACCTGATTGGCGTCAAGTGGTCCGCGCCCACGCA